>NZ_WQQE01000105.1:113056-134913 GCF_018785655.1 Blautia sp. MCC269
CTCCCGAGCAGCCACCCTATCCCTCCCGCCCTGAATAGCCAGCCGTGGAGTGTGCATCGGTTCTGGCTGACTCTGCAGGAGGGGAGCTGATTCTTGGCTGGCGGAAATCTGCGTTGTTTTACAAAAGTTCGCTGTTTGAGCGAAGCGAGTTCGGACTTTTGTAAAACGCTTTTAGCAGAATTCCGGCAGCCTAGAAGCCAGCCCCCGACGAAGCCCCAGCCAGAACCGATGCACACTCCACGGCGTCCTATACTTGCATCCCACCCCATTTATCATAAAATAAAAACAAAAACCCAAAGGAGGACCCCCAATGTACACCATCGGCCAAGTATCCGAAATGTTCCATCTCCCCGTCTCCACCCTGCGCTACTACGACAAAGAAGGCCTCTTCCCCAACCTCAAACGCGAATCCGGCATCCGAAAATTCAACGACCACGAACTGGAAGCCCTCCGCATGATTGAATGCCTCAAAGCCTCCGGCCTGGAAATCAAAGACATCAAACAATTCTTTGAATGGTGCAATCAGGGAAGCAGCACCTACCAGAACCGCAAAGAACTCTTCGAGACAAGAAAAAAAGCCGTAGAACAGGAAATCCTACGACTCAATAAAACCCTCGATATGCTCAAATACAAATGCTGGTACTACGACCAGGCCATGAAAGAAGGAAACGAAGACAAGATCCGCCAGATGCTCCCGGACACCCTCCCGAAAGACATCCAGCAGCTATACGACAACGGCCATAAATAACAGGCATGGCCGCCTCACCACGTCCGCCGCATATAAACAATCCCCGTAACATCCGCCATCACCCAGCCGATGGGAATCGCCACCCAGATTCCCACCTCACCAATCACAGCAGAAAGAACATAAGCCAGCAGAACACGGAGCCCCAGCGAGATCACCGTCAGCACAACCGACATCTCCGCTCGCTTGATCGCCCGGTAATAACCATACAGCAGAAACAGACAGCCAATACCAAGATAAAAAGCACCCTCGATCCGGAGATACTTCACCCCCGCAGCGATCACAGCCACCTCTTTTCCACTGACAAAAATCTTCATCAGAGGCCCTGCAAGCAGACACACCAGCACTGAGATCATCACACTGAACCCGATACTCATGGCAAAAGCCACCCGGGTACCCTTGCGGATACGCTCCTGATTCCCGGCGCCGTAATTCTGCGCCACAAAGGTAGAAAAGGCATTTCCAAAATCCTGCACCGGAAGATAGGCAAAGGTATCAATCTTCACAGCAGCCGCAAAAGCAGCCATTACTGTAGCCCCGAAGCTGTTCACCAGCCCCTGGACCATCAGAATTCCAAAATTCATCACCGACTGCTGCAGACAGGTCAGAGAAGAAAGATTCACGATCTCACCAAGAATCCCCCGGTCAAAACAAAGCTCCTCTTTTCCAGGCAGAAGATCTTTACAGGAATGCAGCACATAAATGGTGATCCCGACGCCTGACACATACTGAGCGATCACCGTAGCAAAAGCCGCACCTGCGATTCCCCAGGGAAGAACCGCCACAAACAAAAGATCCAATCCAATATTCAGGACAGCGGAAACCGCCAGAAAAACAAGAGGCACCGTGGAATTACCAAGAGCCCTTAAAAGACAGGAAAAAAAGTTATAAAGGGATGTTGCCACAAGCCCTGCAAAGATCACAAGCAGATATGTTTTCATCCCATCGTACACTTCTTCCGGCACCCGCAGGAACCAGAGGATCGGGTCCGTAAAAAGGTACACCAGCACATTTAACAGCACCGTTACACCCATGATCAGTCCAAAAGCATGGACAACAGAAAGCCGCAGCTCCCGGTCACTGCCCTTTCCCTTATAAATCGAAAAAAGAGCACCAGAACCCGTACTCAGTCCCAGAAAAACAGATGTCAAAAACGTCATCAAAGTATAGGCAGAACCAACGGCTGCCAGCGCATTTTTTCCAAGCACACGTCCTACGATCAGGGTATCCGCAATATTATAAAACTGCTGCAAAAGATTACCTGCGATCATAGGCAGCGCAAACAGGATCAGACATTTGCCGATCCTGCCTTTTGTCAGATCATAATACATTTCATTTCACTCCATCATCCTCATACGCCAAAAAGGCGTAATCCTCACATGGAATCTATGATAAATCTTTCCGAATGATTATGCAACCTTCTTTCTCTCATACGGCTCTGAGATTTTTTCCCGGAAATCCTCTTTCCGCCTTCTGTTACTGCCAGCAAGATCACCACAAAATATAACACCATCTGAAGCCCGCTCACATGTCCGGAAAAATCCATATACGGATTATACCAGTCCAGGATTTTTGCTGTTATGGAAACCAGACTGCATACAACACAGACATGCAGGAGAATTTTTCTTATTGTACTTAATATCTTCATAAAGATCCCTCCGTAATAAAAATCCCATCTTCGATCTCGTGCTCCGGTTTATACGGATCATTGACCACTTTTCCGTTCATTTCCATAAAAGAACAATGGCCGCCGTCAAGATTATAAGCCACCTTGCAGCCAAGATCCTCAAACACCTTCGCCATCTCATCCAGGAACATTCCCCTGGAGCTCTGCTGTCTCCCGTCCACAAGAAGCAGGCAGTAATGTCCCGGTTCAAAATACCCGATGGCAGTCCGCGGATGAGACCGGCGGATGTAAGTCCAGGTCCAGAATTTATCATTCGCCTTTCCATTTGCGTCCAGCAGACTTGGCCCAAAGATCCAGCTCTGATAAGCACCTCTGCCGATGAGTTTCTGCTCATCCAGCTGCCCCGGCTGATAAATATCCATGGTTCCGTCCCAGTTGAGAACACAGGTTTCCTCCCCGGACTGCTGGCTGCGGTAGATCACACCGTTTCGTATGATCGTACCATTCTCTCTGTGACGATTGTTGCTATAGGAATCTCCGTTGACCGACAGTATGGATTTCATTCTTGCAGACATATCTGTAAGCTTTTCCGTATAGCCAATTCCATAGGTATCCTGTGCAAACGCAGTCTGGAAGCAGGTGATATCGCCAATGTAAATATCCGCCAGCACATAGGAAATTTTGCTTCCGTATTTTGCATAACTGCCACCATGTGTGTTATCCACAGTTCCGGAATCATACTGGTGATGAGAAATCTGAATGGACAGGTTGGGACTTGTGTATGATGTATCTGTAGAAACCACTGTATCGGTAAATTTGTCCGCAAATTTCTCATGCCAGTCCTGGGTACTCAGAACTTTTCGGGTTTGTTTAAGTTCTGTACCGTTCATCCCGTTTCCTGTATCTGAACTGCTTCCAGTCCCACCGGAATTCTGCAAACCGGAACTTCCGGAATCATTTCCGGCCGTGTCCTCCTCCGCCATATTCACCGCCCTGACCCCCTTCTGGGGAATCTTAAAATTAATGACCCACACCCCCAGAAGGATCAGCGCAGCCACTGCCACATCCAGCAGGATCCATAATATTCGTTTTACCATGTTCTACTCCGGCCTCCTGACATCAGACGGTTCCCGGGATCACGGGCAAAGATCAGAAAATTCTGTACCAGCCAGCTTATCAGAAACAGGGTACACTCTGTCAGGATCTTTGCCGGATACACAGGCATATGAATGATCTGCGTCAGCGCCTCCAGAATGATATTGTTCATGACCAGGATAAAAGCAGCCAGTTCAAAATACTGCATCGCCGTCTGGATCTTTTTTTCCTTATGAAAAACGAAATAACAGTTCATACAGTAGTTATAAAAAGCACTGACCAATCTTGCCAGGATATTGGCTCCCAGCACAAACATGGCTGTGTGTGGCAGACAAAACATAAAAAACGCAAACAACAGATAATCCAGAACAAAGCTGGAAAATGAAGACAGTGTAAACTTCAGCAGATCTTTGTAGATCCGTATGGAATCCCACACCGCCCGGAAATGAGAGGTAGAATTTTCTCTGTCCTGATAAATGGTGTTGATCGGAACCTCATCAATATCGATTCCTTCCTTTGCCAGAAACAGCAGCACATTCATCTCATATTCATACCTCTCGCCCTCCACAGTCAGGAGCTTTTTTACCAGATCTGAGGTAAACACCCGCATTCCTGTCTGTGTGTCCGAGATGCTGACTCCGCTTAAAAGCTTAAACACTTTTCTCGTGATGGTATTCCCAAGTCTCGATTTCAGCGGCATGTCTTTTCCCACATTCCGCACACCCAGGATCATAAGCCTCTCACTGTTTTCCCCATGGACAAATAATTTCAGCAGATCCTCCGGAAGATGCTGCCCGTCACAGTCCATCACACCGATCAGTGTGCTTCCCCAGATCTCACGGTTTACATAATCAAGCGCAGTCTTAATGGCAGCACCTTTTCCTCTGTTTTCCTCATGGCGGAGAAGAATGCAGACATCGTTGATTCTGTTAAAAATATCCAGATAATCTTCCCCGCTTCCATCATCCACAACAACAATCCGGAATCCATATGTCCACAGCTGATCTACGATCCCGACCAGCCTTTCATCCGGTTTATACGCCGGTATGATCACAACTGACATGTTTTCACCTCATCTCCTGTAAAAAATCTCTGCCTGTTTTCTCTTATCTTCTTTCTTTCATCAACTGCATTCCCAGCACAAGTGCCAGTCCCACAAGTGCTGCCAGAATCTGGAAATTACCAAATCCCATCACCGGCTGTGGAACTTTCAGTGTGGCAGGTCCCTGCATGATCGCATAAAACGATCCGATCATCATTCCAAGAATGGCATATACCGACTGGGTACGGAATTTTTCCAGACAAAACTGAATTCCTTTTACTACCGTAACCGCTCCTGTCAGAACACCAAGTCCAAAGAAGATCAGAAGTGGCAGATAGGAAAAATCCATTCCCAGAAGCCCGCGTACTGCTGTGATCACCGGAATATATGCACCAAAGATCAGAAGCAGTGTGGAACCGGAAATTCCCGGAAGAAACATGGCGGAAATGGCGATCATGCCGATAAAAAACAGCCGGATCCCGGTTCCGATGTGAAACTGTCCAAGGTCCATGGAAGCCACACCGGTTTTTCCATTAAGCCATGCAATTCCTGCTACCACCAGGATTCCCGCAATGCAGAACCCGATTCCCTTCAGGATGTTCCGGGAACCGCCAAAGCTTTCTTTTTCCTCCCGGATGATCAGCGGAATGGAACCTGCGATAAATCCCATAAACAGGGAACTGACGGTATAAATATAACTTTCAAACAGCGATGACAGAAGAAGAACTGCCAGCACCATGCCCGTCATCCAGCCAATTCCAAGCTTCACCAGATAAGAAAAAGAAGTTTTCTTTTTTTCCATATTTCCAAATACAAAATCATTGATAGAACCGATAAACCGGTCATAAAATCCAAGGATAAACGCTACCGTTCCTCCTGAAACTCCAGGCACGCTGTCCGCAAGTGCCATGCAGAATCCGTTCATTCCTTCCCTTAACATATAAAAAACCTCCTGTCTGTTTTCTGTGATCATCATAAACAACGATCTTAAACAGACAGAAGGTATCTTTCTAAATAATATCTAAACTCTTGTTATCCCGGACATACCGTTCCACGCCCGGAGGTCAGGCGGATAAAAGCATTCCGCATTCCTTACAGAACCGCCATCATAATGGTTCCCGCAAGAATACACAGTAATCCAAATGCCGCTTTCTTCGTAAGTTTCTCCTTAAATACCACCCAGGAAAATGCAATGGTAACCAGAATGCTCAGCTTGTCGATAGGCACCACCACACTTGCCGGGCCGTCCTGCAGGGCACGGTAATAGCACAGCCAGGATGCTCCTGTGGCAAGTCCTGACAGAGCAATAAATCTCAGTTCTTTTTTCTCAATCCTATGAAGTTCTTTCTGTTTTCCCTTGAGAAAAACCATCAGCCAGGCCATCACGATCACAACTGTAGTACGGATGGCAGTTCCCAGGTTGGAATCGATCCCTGCAATTCCGATCTTTCCAAGAATGGCAGTAAGACTGGCAAATACTGCGGAAAGCACGGCATAGATCAGCCATTCCTTACCGTTTTTTTCCTCTGCGTCTCCGGTTCCTTCTTTTCTTGTGATCATCAGCATGGTACCTGCACCGATCAGCACTACGGAAACGATCTTGACCGGCGTCAGACCTTCATGCAGAAAGATCAGCGCAAGAAGGATCGTCAGGATCGTACTGGACTTGTCAATGGGAACAACCTTGTTGACATCCCCTTTCTGCAAGGCATGAAAATAACATAGCCAGGATGCTCCTGTGGCAAGTCCTGACAGAACCAGGAACAACAATGTTTTTCCATCCACATTTCTGATCCCGGACCAGGTTCCTGTGACCAGAACCATCAGCCAGGAAAACAGAAGCACCACCACCGTACGGATAGCTGTCGCCACATCTGAATCCGTCTTTCTGATCCCGCATTTTGCAAGGATCGCCGTGATTCCCGCAAAAAACGAAGAACCAACTGCAAAAAGTACCCACATTTTCCCCCATCTCCCTCGTATGTTTTATTTATTGAGGCGGTACCCCGCCCCCCATACCGTTTCCAGGATCTTGGGATTTTTGGGATCATCCTCGATTTTTTCCCGGATACGGTTGATGTGCACCATAACCGTGGCGCTGTCGCCCACGTAATCATATCCCCATATTTTTTCGAACAGTTTTTCCCTGGAAAAAACAATGTTGGGATTCATTGCCAGAAATTTCAGAAGCTCAAATTCTCGGTTTGGAAAACGTATCTCAGTATCTCCCTTAAAAACTTTCCAGCTGTTGACCAGGATCCGAAGATCCTGCACCTGGATCTCCTCGGAAGCATCCGGCCCTTTGTCGGAAAATTTCTCCACCATCCGCTGATACTGGCGCAGGTTTGCGTTCACTCTCGCCACCAGTTCCGCCGGATCAAAAGGCTTGGAAATATAATCATCCGCTCCCAGTCCAAGGCCACGCACCTTATCCACGGATTCTGTACGGGCAGTTACCATAAGAATGGGAATATCCACTTTATCACGGATCTCCCGGCAGACCTGGTAGCCACTTTTTCCGGGAAGCATCAGATCCAGAAGCACAAGGTCAAACTGCTCCTCCTCTGCGATCTGCGCCGCGTCCATTCCATCTGAGAGTATCTTCGTCTCAAAACCGGAAGCCTGAAGATAGGCTTCTTCGATCATACTGATATCCGGATCATCTTCTATGATAAGGATTTTTTTATTGTCCGCCATTTTTTTCTCCCTTCTGCACATCCACCAGAGTTTCTGCTGCCGGAAGCTCCATGCGTACCACGAAACCGTCCGCATTTTCACCGCGGACATTTCCTCCCATTGCTTCCACGAGATATTTCACAATATACAGTCCAAGACCATTTCCTTCTTTTTTGTTTCTGGACTCATCGCCTCTGTAAAACTCATCAAATACATAGGGCAGTTTTTCCTCCGGAACACCAACACCATTGTCACGGAAAGAAATCTCCACGCCGCCTCCCGTTCTTTTCAGGGAAAGTTCTGTTTTCAGCACATCACGTTCTGCATACTTACGGCTGTTTTCCAGAAGATTATCAAAAATACGCTGCAGCTGTTCCGGATCTGCATTAATATCCAGATGAATATTTCCCGTTTCTGCCTGCATCTGCTCTTTTTCCTTATCCAGAAGTTCCTGCTTTCCTTTTACATAATTCCGGATAAAATCCCCAATCTCTATTTTCTGAACAGAAAGAGGCATATTTCCGGTTTCAATCTTGGAAACATAGAACAGCTGGTTCAGAAGGCCGTCCATATCTCCGGTCCGGCGGTAAGCAGCCTGCAAAAATTTCTCCTGCATTTCCGGAGTTGCCGCAATGCCGTCCATAAGTCCTTTGATCGTTCCCCGGATGGCAGTCAGCGGCGTACGCAGGTCATGGGAGATTCCGGCGATCATATCCGTTCTGGCTTTCTCATATTTCCGGTTCTTCTCCTGCTCGCGCAAAATGTGCTCCTGCATATGATTAAATGTGATACACACATCCTCAAATTCCGCATCTCCCACATACCGGATCTCTGTAGTCAGATCGTTGTGCCGGATGCGGTCTGCCCCCTGTGCCAGAAGATCCAGAGGCTCCATGATATGTTTCTCCAGATTCCTTGTAAAAATCTGACTCATCAGCAAAAGTACAAGGATACAGATAATTCCATCTGCCCCAAATAAAAGAATAAACTCATTTCTGTGGATTGTCCAGCTTTCCAGAAAATCATCCAGATCTCCGAGAAGTTCCTGGCCATCCTCATGTTGATATTTTACATTATCAGAATCCGAAAAATTCGATGTGCCGCTTCCCCCAATAAGGTCTTCTATAGATGTCTTCAGTTCTTTTTCCACGGATTCCGCGTAAATTTTCACAACCACCAGATTAATGGCCAGAAAGATCAGAAGTGTCACCAGCACCATCAGTGCATTTGAAAGAAAAATCC
The DNA here is from genome assembly GCF_018785655.1 of Blautia sp. MCC269. Lineage (NCBI taxonomy): Bacteria > Bacillati > Bacillota > Clostridia > Lachnospirales > Lachnospiraceae > Blautia > Blautia sp. MCC269. The sequence goes on from NZ_WQQE01000105.1 coordinate 121,484, forward strand.
TTCTTTTTACTGTTCCCTTTTCCATGTTTTCACCCTCCTGCAGATATATTTAAGCAAAGCGCTTTTGTTCATCTTTCTTATACAGCGTTTTTCTAAACAACAACAGCGGAAAAAACTAAACAGTTTCTAAACTTATTTTTTATCTGCACTCGACGTTCTTTATGCTTTTTTCCATCATAACACAAACTCTTTTTTCTGTCGTCCTGTGGAGCAAAATGTTTTTGATTTTGAAACTCTGCTCATTACATAACAAAAAACTCCCGACGTAGTCAATAACTGACAACATCCGGGAGTTCTTATTATTTTTGATTACAAACCGTTATTTCTCCTGCACATTGATGATAACCTTCATGGTTGTCTCACGGTTCTCATCAATATACTGATAAGCCTTCAGATAATCTTTGAACTTGAATGTTTTTGAGATCAGTGGTCTTAAATGAACTTTTCCGGCATTTACAAGATCAATGGCATCTACATAATCCTCATGGCGGTACATCATGGTGCTCTTGATATCCAGCTCATGGTCGTTGGCAACAGCAAGGTCAACAGTCGCCATGTCCGCAAATACTGCTACCAGTACGATAACGCTGCCCTTTCTCGCATACTGGATCGCCTGTCCCATAGTGATGTTGTTTCCGGCACAGTCATAGATCACATCTGCCTTGTCCGGGCCAAACGCTTCCACCAGAGCTTCTCCGAAATTTTTCTCTTTCGTGTTTACGCAGATATCAATGCCGCACTCTTTCGCTTTTGCAAGACGGAGATCGCTGACATCGGTGATCATAACTTTGGCTGCGCCCATTCCCTTGGCTGTCTGTGCAACAAGGTTTCCGATAGGACCTGCGCCGATCACTGTGATGTTCATCCCTTTTACATCGCACATCTGCTTCACTGCATGGACTGCAACTGCCAGCGGCTCGATCATTGCACCTTCCTCGTAAGACATCTCCTCCGGGATCGGTGTTACCTTAGATGCATCTACTGCGAAGAATTCCGAAGCTGTTCCTGTCGTCTGGAAGCCCATAACCTTCAGTTCCTCACAGAGATTATACTTTCCATGGCGGCATGGATAACAGTGTCCGCAGTATACCTGCGGCTCGATGGTAACTTTCTGACCAACCTTAAAACCTGTCACATTCTTTCCAAGTCCCGTGATCTCACCGGATACTTCGTGTCCCTGTGTTACCGGATATTTGGTAAACGGATGCTTGCCGTGATATACATGGATGTCCGATCCACAGATACCAATGTTCATGATCTTAACCAGAACCTGGTCATCTTTTACCTCCGGAACCGGTACCTCTCTGAAAATAATCTCTCCTGGATTTGTCATTACCTGCTGAATCATTGTTTTTTCCTCCTTGCTGATCTTCATTTATCTTTCATTGTAACTTTTATTAATCATTTTATCAAAGTAATTATATTGTGATTCTTTTGAAAGAATTTGTCAATAGTATTTCCTGCTATTCTACGTATTGAACAAGTCTGACCTTCTGTTTTTATGCATATTTCACTATTTACAGCCAGAAGTATCATTCTGTTGATATCATAATAAAAAAAGCCCGCAGATCCTGTGTGTTCACATATCACACCACCCCTGCAGGCTTTTTCCATAACATTTCTTTATTTATATATTTTTTATGAATTCACTGAAAAAATGCTTCGCTGCCCCCACTGCAGATGCTTCCTTCCGGTAGGTACAATTCTTAAGATATCGGATATCCCGGTCAAATCCGTTATATTCCATCACTTTTTCCCCAAGAGCCAGCATATGATCCGCAAGATATCCACCAACTTCTCCACCAAGAATGATGTCCATATCGTAAGCCATTCGCAGATTGGAAATCAGTATGGCTAGATTGTCCAGATAATCCGCCCATTTCTTCTGTGCTTTTGTGTTTCCCTCTGAAAGTGCTTCCATAAACAGTTCCAGGGATTCATACTTCCCATCTGTCAGCGCGCTTGCCGCACAGTAGGCATCTGCACAGCCCTTTTTGCCACAGTAACATTTCCGTCCGCCAGGTACCAGAATCATATGTCCAAACTCACCGGCTTTCTGATTCTGTCCGGAGAACAGTTTTCCATCAATGCAGAAAGCACCACCCAGCGTATTGTTCAGAGAAAGATAAATGGCGTTTTTATACTGATGGATATCCCGATTCCCAGAAGCTTTTCCGGCTCTTCCATGTCTTCCAGAAATTTTTTTACCAGTATGGATAGCTCCCCACAGTAAGATGTTTCCGGCGAAAACTTCATTCTTACCCTGTCTGTCTTTTCGATCTCAGATCTCATATTCACCAGTGTCATTCCCACATGATTGGCAGTGATCACAATTCCCATTGCATAACGGTAAGACGGATTGATACCAATACTCTTGGCCTTTCTGCCTCCGGTGGATGCATATTCCCCTGTTTCCACAAGCACCCCACTTTCCATCAGTTCATTTACATTGGAAAGCACGGTAGGCATACTTATGTTCAGATTCTTGGAAATTTCCACCTTGGATGTATTCTCATTATTCATCACATAACTGATGATCCTTGATCTTGTATTGCTTTTTTTCTCTGCTTTTCCTGCCATACGGAACCTCTTGTTGACTTTTATAAATAGTTTTATAAAAGTATGATATTCCTTTCCGGCGGGTTTGTAAAGACTTTTATCAATACCACCGTGTCATCGGCAGATCATTGTTCACGCCCTTGGTCATAAGGATCTGATGAAGATCGATAATTCCGTTATGGAACGTTGCCGCACACGCGGACAGGTAGAGATCCCACATACGTAGGAATTTTTCATCAAACATGGTCTTCTCTTTTTCGATGTTATCCCGGAAATTCTTTTCCCAGTGGAGCAGTGTCTTATTGTAATGCAGGCGGAGATTCTCGATATCCAGGGTATGGAAATTATCCTCTGCCATATGATTCAGAATTTCACGTAAACTCGGAACGGTTCCGCCCGGGAAAATATATTTCTTGACCCACGGATCACCCGGATGCTCTTTCAGGGCACTGATAAAGTGAAGCAGGAACAGTCCACCTGGTTTCAGGACTTTCTCCACGCAGTCAAGAAACAGCTGATAATTGTCACGGCCAACATGCTCCAGCATACCGACGCTGACAACACGGTCAAACTGATACTCTTTCTTCGGAAGATCACGGTAATCCATAAGCTCTACGGTAAGATAATCTTCCAGTCCCTGCTCTTTGATCCGTCTCTGAAATTCCGCATACTGCTCATGGCTTAACGTGATACCGGTACCGTGGATCTTATATTTCTTGGCCGCTTCGATCAGCAGAAATCCCCAGCCGCAGCCAATATCCAGAAGGCTCATGCCTTCTTTGAGATGTAATTTCTTAAGAATATAATCAACTTTATTTACCTGTGCCTGATACAGAGTATCATCTTCATGGATGAAGTATCCACAGGAATAACTCATCGTCTCGTCCAGCCATAGTTTATAAAAATCATTTCCAATATCATAATGGCTGGTTACTTCCTTTTCCTGGTTTTTCCTGGATGTTGAACTGAACATGATCTTCTTCAGCGCAGACTCATTGGTCGAAAATTTCCCCATCTGTCCCAGAAAATGATCCAGTGCCTCATAAAGATTCCCCTCGATATCCAGATCCCCGCGCATATACGCCTCGCCTAATGCAAGGGACGTACTTTTCATCAGATCCGCAAGCGGGATTACTTTCTTAAAATTCACTGTAAATGTAGGTTCTCCCTCTCCGATATGATACTCGGAATTCTTGAACTTTACCAGAAATGGATAATCTGTAAAGCGTTCAAGGAACTGCACCATTGCTTTCTCTTCCGTCTTTTCCTGTAATGTCTCAAACATAATAGTCTACCTCCTTTAACACAGCATTATGATACACCCGGAGGAAGCCTTTATGTCAAGGGGGATATACGACAAAATTTCATCAATAAAATGGGGATATTTAGTAAAACTCTTCCTTATAATTATTTATAGTTATCCAAATTAACTCGATATTTACAGTCCACATTTAACTCAGCCACCAAAAGCACTGATATTTTCAAAACACGCTCGTTAATTATATATCATTTTTCAATAATTATCTTTGTATTTTACGCATTTTTTATTGCTTTATATACAATTCAGACTTATAATAAAAGATACAAAAAAAGAGCGAAAACCATATAAAAATCCAACACTGGAGGGAACCTTATGAACGAAGAACTTTTTAATGAAGCATCAAAATCCAACATCCTGTCAAAACAGCTGGTCGATCAGCTTCAGGAAAGCATGACCTACAGCAGTATCTCCTTCATCAACTGGACCATCGAAGTCCTCAAGCTCCTGAAAGCCCGCATCGAACGCGGCGACAAGATCAAAGATGAGACCACCGGCGTGATCTACGATCTCTACACCTTCCGCCAATTTGTAGAAACCAACTTCTCCACCTACATCACCGGCCAGGTCTTCAACACCTCCATCCGGTCCCAGAAAGTCTACTTCACCCTGGAATCCTGCCCAGGCGGCTACAACCTCCTCATGGCAGACTCCGGCAACGAAAAAACTTACCGCTGGATCTCCAGCTTAAGCAAACGCTTCTCCCTGGTAGAAATGATCGCCACCGGAATCGTCTATGTCAAAGACAACCGTACCGACACCTACCAGCCATTTATCTCCGAAAACGGCAAATACTGCAAATACAACAAAGACCTGGGTAAACTCACAGAAATCTGATCAAAACGGGGAATCCGCAACCGCAGATTCCCCTTGATTTTTTCTCAGATTTCTTTCAAAAAGTCAAATGGTTCTTCATCTTTCAAAAAGTGCATCAGCATATAAGCACACATGATCGCAACCCTCTCCTCCTTCAGTATCCTCCTGACCTCATCCCGGTCCGCGATCACAACCTCGATCTCCTCACTATCCTCCTGAGCAGCCTTACTAACCTCACCACTGGCATACCCATAAACCGTAGCACAGGATTCATCCGTCATCCCGATCGTCGTAAAATAAGGCTTCTCAAAAGCCTCCGCAACCTTGATCGGCTCCAGCTTCAACCCGGTCTCCTCAAACATCTCCCGCACAGCACCCTCATGGAAATCCTCCCCAGGCTCCACAAGCCCCGCCGGAAACTCATAAATATACCCGCCGATCGTATACCGATACTGACGGATCAGCACAACCTTATCCCTCTTCTCTCCATAAACACTGTAAATGATCACCCCATCCGGATGATTCTCCCCCGTAGAAAGCTTCATATCCTCCACACTCTTCGCCCTGGAGGCCACAAAATAAGAAACCGGCGTATCATGTACACTGGTTGCATCCACCCCATAAAGATTCACGAACTTATTATCTGTAAGTTTTTTCACACTGTTGATCTTACCCATCTGAAAAGCTCCTTCCCGAAAATTTTTTCTAAAAACATTTTATCCTATCCAAAACCAAAGGTCAATTTTTTATACTTACACTCACTTCACAATAGTGCTATAATAAATACCCTGCTATAAAATTTAAAATTTATTTATCACATTACCAAACAGCTACTGCAGACAAGAAAGAAGGAAAAAACATTGAAAAACCAGACCACCTCTGCCCAGGCCGAAAACCCTCTGGGAACCGCCCCTGTAGGCAGCCTGATCGCCAAGTTCGCCATCCCCGCCATCATCAGCATGCTGGTCAGCGCACTCTACAACATCGTTGACCAGATCTTCATCGGTCAGGGCGTAGGAATGCTGGGAAATGCAGCCACAAACATCGCATTTCCTGTAACCATCATCTCCACCGCAGCCGCACTGCTCCTCGGAATCGGCAGCGCCTCCAATTACAACCTGGAAATGGGCGCAGGAAACGAAAAAAAAGCCAGCTCCATTGCAGGAACCGGACTCTCTTCCCTGGTGATCTCAGGCGGAATCTTAGCGGTCATTGTCCTCCTGTTCCTGAAACCACTGCTCCATTTTTTCGGCGGAACCGCAGACGTTATGCCCTATGCCATTGATTACATGGGAATTACCGCCGTCGGCCTGCCCTTTTATGTTTTAAGCACCGGCGGCAATCATCTGGTCCGCGCAGACCGGAGTCCCACATATTCCATGACCTGTATCCTGGCCGGCGCAATCATCAACACCATCCTAGACCCACTTTTTATCTTCGGGTTCGGCTGGGGCATCAAAGGCGCGGCCTGGGCAACGGTGATCGGTCAGGTTGTGTCCGGACTCTTAATTATTTTTTACTTTGCCAGACTTCGGAACATGTATCTGGACCGCTCCATGCTGATCCCGAAGGCCCACAACCTGTCCGCTATTTTTTCTCTGGGAATGGCATCCTGTATCAACCAGATTGCCATCGCCGCAGTGCAGATCGTCATGAACAACACCCTTCGCCATTACGGCGCACTCTCCGCTTACGGAAGTGATATCCCTATCGCCTGTGCAGGAATCATTTCCAAAGTCAACCAGGTATTTATGGCCATCTGCATCGGAATCTCCCAGGGTTCCCAGCCCATCTGGGGATTTAACTACGGTGCCGAAAAATACAGCCGTGTACGTCAGACATACCGTTATTCCGTAACCTTATGTACTGTGATTGCAACCGTATTTTTTATCTGTTTCCAGTTCTTCCCTCACCAGATCGTAAGCATCTTCGGAAACGGAAGCGACCTGTACTTTCAGTTTGCGGAAAAATATCTCCGAATCTTCATGCTGATGACTTTTGCCAACGGAATCCAGCCTATGTCTGCCGGATTTTTTACCTCCATGGGAAAAGCAAGACTCGGTGTGATCATGTCCCTCACAAGGCAGGTATTCTTCCTGTTGCCACTGATCGTCATCTTCCCCTTCCTCTTTGGAATCGATGGTGTCATGTATGCAGGACCGATTGCAGATACCTCCGCATTCGTACTGGCTGTTGTTTTTGCCAGACGTGAACTTGGAATTATGAAAGCTGCAGAACAGACCGTCTGATGTTCTGCAGCCCAATAAATACAGACATATAAAGCAGACACCACAACCTGCATACATCTGTAATATATAAAAAATGCCATGTAACCTTACTGCTTATTATATTCACAGTAAAATTACATGGCATTTTTATTTTCTCTTACGATCAGTCACCCTTCAGTACAACACGGATCTTCTTATAAATTACAAATACGATCAAAGATGTCAGTGCATATTTAAAGATATTAAACGGTACGATGATCAGCAGTGCAAAGGTAAGCAGCCCGTTTACGGAGCTGTGTACTGCACTTCCCATCTGGATAAAAGTCTCGATCGGCATTCCAAAAGCCTTACCGTAAGCCGGAAGCAGCACAAAGGCATTGACAAAGCATGCAAGGATCGCTGTCAGAACTGTTCCCGCTGCCATACCTGCAACTGCATGTACTCTGCTCTTTTTATGACGGAAACGATAGATCAGGCCGGCCGGTACCACATAGGCACATCCAAACAGGAAGTTGGCAACATCGCCAACACCGGCAGTCATGGTTCCCTTAGTCACGAGATGTACGAGAATCTTCACAAGCTCGATCAGGATACCTGCTACAGGTCCCATAGCGAAGGTTCCTACCATAACCGGTACCTCGGAAAAATCAAGCTGATAAAAAGACGGTGCAAGAAACGGGATCGGAAACTCAAGATTCATCAATACTCCTGCCACAGCACCAAGCATAGCTACCTGCGCGATAGTTCTTGTTCTGCTTCTTTCCACGGCATTTCCTCTCTGTAATATCTGTTCACTCATAACTCTCTCTCCTTCTTCAGAAATATTCAAAGAAAATTTCTACAAGAAATCTTTATGCGAAAAAATTCCTTCACATAAAAAGCCCCGGGAGCTTCTTCCCGGGGCGCTGAGCACGTTCTTCAAATACTGCGCGTTCTTCTCTCATCCAGACTTTACTGTCGGTTCCGGAATTTCACCAGATCAGCCGCCAAAGCGGGTCGCGGACTATACCGCCGGTAGGGAATCACACCCTGCCCCGAAGAAATTTTCTTTTTATTGATTTATTATAACGCGCTCTTTTTATAATTACAAGCCTTAATTTTTCTCTGCAAGAACCGGCGCTTTCAGAAGGCCTGACGGTTTTATCTGATACTCATAGGACCAGAGGTCGCCGGTTGTCCTCCATGCATTTGGTCCATACCAGTCTTCTTTCTGATCACAGTTGTGTAAGGTTCCAAATGTATTCACCCGGTTTCCAAATACAGTCAGCTCCAGGAGATGCTCTCCTGCCGGCAGTTCACCAAGAGATAACTCATAAGGAGAAAATGCAATATACCCCGCTTCTTTTCCATCCACAGAAGCCTTCATAACCGGTGCGCGGAACAGATTTGCCCGTACATTTACTTCTCCGCCTTTGCTGATAAATGGAATTTTATATGTCACATTTCCACCATAGAACGGATAACCCTGAACGGTAAGGTCACTGAAGGCTGCCTTGTGGCTCACTGCATCCAGCACCTGGTCTCTTCCCACAGCTTTCACGGAAAACTCTCCCAGCAGGAACATTGCTTCGATATTCACTTTGGAATTATAAGGAATCTCAACAACCAGTTCATGCTCTCCGGATTCCATCTTTGGAAGCGGCACTTTGCGGATACAGTGGTCTGTATACCATCCCTCTGCACGGTTTTCCACTGCTTTCTCATCCAGGAAGATTCTGGTTTTCTCGTCATTTTCCATAGCAAGGAAGATTCCTTCCAACAGAACCTCTGTATGGATATGGAATCGCAGGGACAAAGTATGTTCAAAGCCTTCCACTCTGTCATTGGTCCACGGCTGTGCAAAAGCCTCCATGCGGAGCGGATATCCCAGCTTCTCACGGAACTGATTGTCAATACGGAGAATCTCTTCCTCCGGCTGCCACTCCCCACCGTCAAACGCATATTCAGCCAGATCCAGGATACTTACATTCGGCTCACTGCGGACAATCTCCACCTGATCGGAAATATCCAGCTGGCAGCTGCATTTCTTCTCCTCACTGGCAGAACCACTCTTATTATTCTCAGCATTATCTGTTTCAGAAAGCAATTCTTCCGATACCATGGATGCTGTGCCAGCCGGCTCCAGCCAGAGAAGAAGACTGTCATGATCAAACATGCTTCGTTCCAGAACAGTGTCCCCTTTATGGTACTCTGCTTTTACCGGATAAATTTCACCTGTCATAGCATCATATACCGTCATCTTCCAGGATCCGCGGATACGGATGCGGAGTTTTTCTTCTCTTGGAAGATCCTGATTTTTCTTACGCTCCTGCAGTTCATTGATCACGATACAGGCATCGGAGATCTTCTCTGTGCGGTTTACATGACACAGGAACAGCCAGCGGTTTTCTCCCTCTTCTCTCATCTGGTAGATCAGGTTTGTGGCGGGTTTACCGTCATCCTCAAATACCTCGATATCTCTTGCCTCTTTCACAGCTTCCAGCAGACGGTACTTACTGAATGCCACAGTCTCACACTTCTCTGCCAGCTTCGCACCTCTGTCTGACGGATAGGCATCTGCATATTTCGGAAGCTGTCCTGCAAAGATCACCCGGCCGCCTCTTTCCTTAAATTTCTCAAGGATCTCCAAAGTAGAGCTTCGAAGTGTCAGGCAGTTCGGTACCAGAACTGTATCATATTTCATTACTCCCACCTTCAGAAGTTTTTCCTCTTCCTGTCCCTGATTCAGATCCGGAAGCAGAGATTCTGAAATAAAATCAAAATCAACAGTGCCATAAAGCAGCCATTCGATCATATGGATAAAGTTTTCATCCATCTCCTCACGGATCGGTGCTGTCTGTTCCTTCGGTCCCCAGAAAAGCCAGTAAGACTCTACCGGATGGATCACTGCCAGCTTCACATGTGGCACACCTCTTGTGAGGGCTGTATTGACTCTTGCAAAATAATTTTCCACAAGGGGATATTCTTTATACCACGGCGACTGGTAGCTGATAGAAGCCGGGTAATCACGTTTTGCCTCACCTGCCATGGAAGTCCAGGTCAGATGTGGTACACGGACTGTTACTCCCAGAGCTGCCTGCCAGTCCCCCTGAAGCTTATGGCCCCGGAAATCAAAATCCCAGTTTGTAACACCATAAAGCTCGCTTGTCATTCCTTCTCTTCCAAACTGGTGCACCGCGCTCTCCGCCTGTTTTGCGGTGGAAAGTTCTCTTCTGTCACAGAGCATGTCAATTCCCGGAATTTCAAAGGAACGGTAGGAGCGCATAGCTTCCCCAAGGGCCGCTGTCTGTGTTTCCAGAGTCGGCTCTTCCATCATATGTCCGGTCAGGGCAATGCCATGTTCCTTACACCAGTTTCCCACCGTATCCGCAAAAGCATCTGCAAAACGCTCCGCAATGTGATCATGATATTCATAACGGATTCTGGAAACCGCTTCTCCCGGAAGCTCCCAGAACAGCTCCGGAAGATGCTTAAGAAGGCTGTGTCCATATGCAGTCTGGAAAGTTTCTTCCAGATCATCGGTATATGGAATGGTCACATCCACCCGCTCATCTGCAAAATCCAGGCACTGTTTATGGGAAAACTGTGGCTCGTCTGTAAAAATAGCAGGAATGGTTTTCCCGAACTCCTCTCCCAGATTTTCATAATACTTCTCATGAGTTACCTGGATAAAACGTTTTACCGCCTCTTTATCCAAAGTGTTCAGATATGCCTCATTGTTAAACCAGGGATTGTCCCCGGATACTTCAAGATAGGCAAACCATTCCTGAAATCCCTCTTTCAGCGGTGCATCCTCATCGATCTTTTCATACTCTGCAAGGTAACCATCCTCCAGCCGTACCTGATATCTTCCAAGGAATGTGCGCTCATTGCTTCGGATCGCCTGTCCGGAAGAGCGAAGCTCACTGTTTCCGATCTCCTTTCCGTCCTGGCACTCCGGAGTAAAAAGCAGAAAACGGATTCTGTATTTGTGATCTCTTGTTACCAGCCCGCCGCCTGCTCCGGATGGCCAGCGGTCTTCATCATACAGCCAGGTCAGCATATCTTTTTCCCGGCTTTTTTTCCAGGAATATTTCACCAGATTCAGAAACTCTTCTCCCATGTAAGGATTGTCCATTCCTGTACGGCAGTGGATATGTCCGCCGCCCATGCCCATTGCTTTCAGGGCATCCAGCGTATTGTCGATCTCGGCTTCTGTCATCTTACAGTTCCATGCCCAGAACGGAGCTGCCCGGTACTCGCTTCCCGGATTTTCAAATTTTTCTTTTGTCAGTTTTTCCCCATTGTGATACAACATACCTTCATCCTCCATTTTTTATATGATCTCAAGATTTTCTTTCTCCACATATTCCGATGGCCTTACACCGGTGTAGGAATAAAAGATCCTGCTGAAATAAAACTGGTCTTTGTATCCCACTTTTTCTGCCACATCTTTCACATACATCTTCTCTTCTCTGAGAAGAAGTTTTTTCGCCTTCTCCATGCGAAGCGACGTCAGATAAGTATTAAAGGACGCATCTTCATATTTTCGGAAAAGCCTGCTCAAATATGTTTGCGAAACTCCTACGGCCTTGCTTACGCTGTGCAGAGACAACTGCTCCGCCATATGTTTACGGATGTACTCTTTCACACTTTCAAAATATTCTTCCGTATCTGTTTTCTGTGTGGATGCCGGATCTTCTTTTACATCCTTGAAAAAGATATCGGAAATTCCGGTGCAAAGCTGCTCCACATTTTCTGCGGTGGAAAAAATATCATCCATAAGAAATTCCGATTCCCGGTAATCCCGGTTTCCTGCATCGTAACGCTGAATCAGATAACCAATCTGCCGCACACGCCCTTCAATCCACAGCTGAGGCCGTTCCTCCTGCACCCATCTGTGAATCAGCAATTCCGTATCCTTCTGAAGCCGGTCGTACTTCTGTTTACCCGCCAGATATTCCAGTTCTTCCAGATATTCATAATCCTTTCCCGGTCTTCCGCCTGGATTCGCCGACGGAGTTTCCTCCAGGATCAATATCTGATTTTTCCCCAGTATAATAGAAGAATCCAGCTTCCGGTAAAGCTCTCGTACCATTTCTCCAATCTGTGCTGCAGGAACGGATTTCTGCCGGATAACAGACGTCACATATGCAGCTTCCGGCTGTTCTTTCCCAATACGCCTCCGTATCATCTGCTCATAATCTTCATCACTGACCAGCTCACCCGGACAAAGATACAGCGTCTCCTGGGTGTCACGTCCATACGCAATCATCATCTCATTGATGTCTGAAAAGACTTCTTTTTTCCCCCGTTCCCCATAACGGCTGGGAAGCCCGTTCAGTCTTACAATAGCCCCGTAATAACATTCTGACTGAAAATATCTCCGTAGTGTTTTTTCATCTATGGGAATCTCATTTACCATTTTGTGCATCAGTGTGTTTCGTTCTTTATAATATTTCTGCCTCAGCTTTTCCTCTATTCTGGTAATCAGTTTGGAAAATTCCGAGGGCACGATCGGTTTCAGGATATAATCGCACACCCCAAATGCGATAGCCTGTTTTGCATATTCGAATTCCTGATATCCACTGACAATGACACTGATCACTTCCGGATAACGCTTTTTTGTTTCTTCCACAAGCTTCAGGCCATTCATCACCGGCATCTGAATATCTGTAATCAGAACATCCGGTTCTCCTTTTTCTTCCATCAGCTCCAGCGCTTCTTCTCCGTCATAGGCGGTTCCCATAATCTCAAAATCACTGTATTTTCTTTTTATGATGTTGACGATAAGACTAGCTGCCATAGGCTCGTCATCAACGACCATCACCTGATACATCGGTTCCTTCCTCCTTTTCCGATACTCCTATGATGACACTTAATCCTTCTTCCATGTTGCGTATCCGGAATACCGCTTTTCCATTGTACAGAAGAAACATTCTTGCATAGGTGTTTGCCAGCCCCATTCCGCCGATTTCCATCTCTATACTGCTTCCCCTGGACATAATCTTTTCCCGGATTTTTCTCATTTTTTCGTTTAATTCTTCACGTACTTCTTCTGTTGCCCCCTGTCCGTTATCCCGGACTTCAAAGTACCAGCCGGTTTCATCACGCCAGCCCTTTACCTGAATTTTCATAATGTTTTTGCTGTTCTGATATCCATGCTGCACACTGTTTTCTACCAGCTGCTGCAGCACAATCTTCGGAAGTATTTCCTGTTTTATGGAGTCTTCACACTGAACTTCCACTTCCAGACGATGTTCGTATCTGGATTTCAGAAGGAAAATATACCTCTCCAGATATTCAATCTCTTTTTCCACTGTGGCGTACCGTTCCTTCGTACTTGTGGAATACCGTAACATTGCTGCCAGACATCCGCAGATTTCACAGATTTCCTCATCTCCGTCCATCACACCTCTGCTGGAGATCACATTCAGCACATTATAGAGAAAATGCGAGAGTATGAAACTTTTTCTGTAAAATAATGTTTAGAAGGTTCTTCTATGATAAAATAAATATCATTAGGAGGG
>NZ_WQQE01000013.1:0-262792 GCF_018785655.1 Blautia sp. MCC269
AAGTATTCCTCCTTAGCTCAGTCGGTAGAGCATGCGGCTGTTAACCGCAGTGTCGTTGGTTCGAGTCCAACAGGGGGAGCTTTTTTATTGCCTGTAAACGTGAAGTTTATGGGATTTTTTTATTTTATAAAAGAAATTGTAGATATATAAACAACGCCTGCGTATACAGAAAAATATTTGTATACACAGGCGTTACTTTTTTGGACAAGTTTCCGCTCAGTATTTGCTGCTTTTGTACTTATACAGGAGCTTTACTTGTTGTAATCAAAGGAAAATGAGATCGCAATTTATCGAATGAAGTTTGTCATGATCTTCTGCTCTGTCTCAGGAGCCTCGATACCGGCCTTTTTACCGGCTTCAATGCATTTTAAGAGCCATGCCATATTATTGCCTACTGTACGCATGATCTGAAGGCCCTCGGCGTCTTTTCTGACGTCATCCGGAGTGTTGCCGTGAACCATTGGCCAGTAGTTTCCGGATACAACTGGCATCTGATGGTAGGTAAAGTATTTGATCAGTACATCCAGAGTTGCAGTAGTACCGGCACGTCTTGCGGAAGCAACTGCTGCAGCTGGTTTGTGGATCATGTCTTTTCCGGCTTTGGAAGCGAATTTATCCATAAATTCAATGATCTGGCCGGAAGGAGAAGCCCAGTAAACAGGAGAGCCAACAACAAGGGCATCAGCCTCTTTCATAATGGCAGCTGCGGCAGCAACGTTCTCAGGGGCAGGGTCGCCAGCCTGGAAGATCTCAGCCTCCACACCATTCTTCTTTAAGGTTTCTGCGATTTCTGTAAGTGCTGTATAAGTGCAGCCTTCTTTTCTCGGACTGCCGTTCAGTAATAAAACTTTCATTATTGAGTGTCATCCTTTCATATGAATTTTCGGCGACTGACTATGATAGAAGTCGCTGTACTTTCAATTATATACAGGGAAAAAATAATGTCAATGTTGGAAAAAAACAGAAAAAATTTTTTAGGATGATGCTTCGAAGAGTAACGGAGAACCCTCGAAAAGCCTTATTTTATAAGGGTTTTCGGCCTGTTTTACAGCTTTGTAAAAAAAAATGAAATTTTTCAAAAAAAAGCTTGCAATTATGAAAAAGGTATGGTATTATTTAACTCGTCGCTGAGGGAAATACGAAACAGCGAAAAACAAATACGAAATATGGCTCCATGGTCAAGCGGTTAAGACACCGCCCTTTCACGGCGGTAACAGGGGTTCAAATCCCCTTGGAGTCACTTAAAACTAAATTGGATATTCATTGACTCGATTCAACATTTGGTGTTAATACGCCGATGTGGCTCAATTGGCAGAGCAGCTGATTTGTAATCAGCAGGTTATCGGTTCGAGTCCGATCATCGGCTTTTTGGACCTTTAGCTCAGTTGGTTAGAGCAACCGGCTCATAACCGGTCGGTCCTGGGTTCGAGTCCCCGAAGGTCCATTTTATAAGTTTTATATTTTGCATGGCCCAGTGGCTCAGTTGGTTAGAGCGCCGCCCTGTCACGGCGGAGGTCGAGAGTTCGAGTCTCTTCTGGGTCGTTCATATTTGGGGTCTTAGCTCAGCTGGGAGAGCATCTGCCTTACAAGCAGAGGGTCATAGGTTCGAGCCCTATAGGCCCCATTTTTGAACAATTTAATTGAATATGCGGGTATGGTGGAATAGGCAGACACAAGAGACTTAAAATCTCTCGGGGGCAACTCCGTGCCGGTTCAAGTCCGGCTACCCGCAGTATCAGTAAGATTCCTTTTCAGGAATCTTTTTTTGTGTCATAAGATTTGTTTGCAGAAATAGGAAAATATTCCTAGTGTGTTGGTAGGGATATTGACAAGGTTATTTTCCCATGATAGAATCCTGACAGTTATAAAACGAATCAGACAGACATGGATAAAATCAGTCTGTTAACTGCAGAAATATATATGGAAAGAATATAAGGAGAAATCAGAAAATGCTGAATCAGTTTTCAAGAACAGAATTATTAATTGGAAAAGAAGGAATGGAAAAGCTGAAAAATTCCAGAGTTGCAGTATTCGGAATTGGCGGCGTTGGCGGATATACAGTGGAAGCACTGGTGAGAAGTGGTGTGGGAACCCTGGATCTGATCGATGATGACAAAGTATGCCTTACCAATATCAACCGCCAGATTTATGCAACAAGAAAAACGGTAGGAAAATATAAAGTTGATGTGGCCAGAGACCGTATCCTTGAAATCAATCCAGATGCAGTTGTAAATATCCATAAGACATTTTATGTGCCGGAGACAGCAGATTCCTTTGATTTCTCCCAGTATGATTATGTGGTCGATGCCATTGACACGGTAACTGGAAAACTGATGCTTGTAGAGCAGGCAAAAGCTTCAGGAACACCAATCATCAGCTCCATGGGCGCCGGAAATAAGATGGACCCTACCGGCTTTATGGTGACAGATATTTATAAGACATCTGTCTGCCCGCTGGCAAAGGTCATGCGTCGTGAGCTGAAAAAACGAGGGATCAAAAAACTGAAAGTTGTTTATTCACAGGAGAAACCGATGACTCCCATTGATGACATGGCGATCAGCTGCAAATCTCACTGCATCTGTCCTCCGGGAACGAAAAGAAAATGTACCCAGCGCCGTCAGGTACCGGGAAGCAACGCTTTTGTGCCATCAGTAGTGGGTCTGATTATTGCCGGCGAAGTTGTAAAAGATCTGATCAAATAAAATCTAAAATTTGGATATTCCGCAAGAACAGATATTGCAAGTTACTTATACTGTGCAGTATCTGTTTTTAATTGTCTCCGCAAAAACAGTTCTTTTTATAGAATGTTCAGATTTTTTATGATAAAATATTTTCTATAGATAATTCTGTAAATAAAAGAGAAGGACAGATAAAGTATGGGGATCGTTGAAAAATTTATAAAAGAGGGACAGCTGACAAAGGAAGAATATCCGGAACTTCTGCGGTTATATCAGGATGTAGATGCGGTTCGTCTGCTTCGGGAAGAAGCTGTCCGTATTCAGAAGAAATATTTTGGAAATAAAATCTATACAAGAGGTCTGATCGAATTTACCAATTATTGCAGAAATGACTGTTATTACTGCGGAATTCGCCGTTCTAACAAAAATGCCATCCGTTACCGTCTTACAAAGGAAGAAATCCTTAAGTGCTGTGAGAATGGTTATGAGTTGGGATTTCGGACATTTGTGCTCCAGGGCGGAGAAGATCCATGGTTTAACGATGACCGAATGGTGGATATCATCCAGTCCATCAAACAGGGATATCCGGACTGTGCCATTACGTTGTCCATTGGGGAGAAATCAAAAGAAAGTTATCAGAAGTTCAAAGAAGCCGGCGCAGACCGTTATTTACTCCGCCATGAGACAGCCAATGAGGAACATTACCGCTATCTCCATCCGGAGAATTTAAGCCTTACAAACCGGAAACAGTGTCTTTATGATCTGAAGGATCTTGGATATCAGATCGGAGCAGGTTTTATGGTAGGGGCCCCGGGACAGACCATGGAGCATCTGGCGGAGGATCTTGTTTTTCTGAAAGAGCTGAACCCGCATATGGTGGGGATCGGACCGTTTATCCCACATCATGATACGAAATTTGCAGAGGAACCTGCGGGAAGTGTGGATCTGACGCTGTTCCTTTTGTCTGTGATCCGGATTATGCTGCCACAGGTACTTCTTCCGGCGACCACAGCACTTGGAACCCTGGATCCCAGAGGTCGGGAAAAAGGTTTCCAGGCAGGCGCCAATGTGGTAATGCCAAATCTTTCTCCTGTGAAGAACCGGAAACAGTACGAACTTTATGATAACAAAATCTGTACGGGAGAGGAAGCGGCAGAGTGCAGAGGATGTCTTTCCAGACGTGTGGAGTCGGTAGGATATGAGATCGTCACAGACCGTGGAGATTCCCCGATGATGGCCTGATACTTCCCTGATTCGGTTAAATATTTTATATATCAATACTTTCTTTTTTGGGTAATTTACGGTAAAATACCAGTAAGATCAGATTGCTAAAAAATTAACAGCTGATCAGAAACAAGCGGAATTTTCCTGTATGCGGATAAAACAGGAAAAATTATGGAGTGCGTACAATATGGAAAAAACAGAAAATGCTGTGCGGAGCAGACTTCTGGAAGCTGGAATGGAAGAATTCAGAGACAGGGGATTTCTGAAGGCTTCTCTTCGGGCGATCTGCAAAAAAGCAGATGTGACTACGGGAGCGCTATATTTCTTTTTTGAAAGCAAGTCGGCTCTTTTTGAGGAGATCGTGGAAGAAACGGTGGAAAAGCTCAAAGAGATTACCGGGGATTTTTCCAATCAGGAAAAACAGTTGCAGCCAGAAGAAAATGACAGGATTCTTATGGAATTTATCTGGGAAAACCGGGATATCGCAAGAATCCTTATAGATGGGGCGGAAGGAACCAGATATGATAATTTCCGGGAAGATACCTGCACCAAAATGGAGCAGTTTCTTCAGGAAAATTTCAGGGAAAAATGTGGAAAAGAAGCAGATGGTGATCTGGTACATATTCTGGCAGAAACGAAATTGCAGGGATACAGTGAATTGCTCAGAGGTGATTATTCGAGAGAAAAGTTCCTGGAGATTTTCAGAATGTTAAAGATCTGTTCCAGCCAGAGTTTCCTTGCAGTTGCAGCGGAAATAAACAGGAATCAGTAAAGACCTGGCAGCTTTGGGCTGTCAGGCTTTTTTTCTGTGAAAACCATTGCTCATTTTCCGGAAGTATGCTATGATTAACTTGGTTAGTTTCAACAAACCGAGGGAGGTGTAAACAGCATGAGATCAAATGAATCATCGGAAGATTATCTGGAGACGATCCTGATTCTGGGAAATAAGAGTTCGCTTGTAAGAGCTGTGGATATTGCATCAGAAATGGGCTTTAAGAAACCAAGTGTCAGCGTTGCCATGAAGAATCTTCGCCAGAAAAATCTCATCACAGTAGCAGACAACGGAGATATCCGTCTGACAGAAGAAGGGCATAAGATCGCGGACAAGGTATACGAACGTCACCAGCTGATCTCTTCCTGGCTGATGATGCTGGGAGTACAGGAAAAGACAGCACTTCATGATGCCTGCAGGATTGAGCACATTATCAGTGAAGAGAGTTTCCAGGCACTGAAGAGAGCGGTACATGAGCTGAGAGAACAGCAGGAATCTGCAAAAGAGGATGCTGCAGATCAGGCTTAAGAGGATCTTTCACAGTGTCACAGAGTATATCAGGAATTGACAACTGAAAAAATAAGAATATAATGGAAATCCAGGTTATAAAATGGAGGATACCAAAAGATGAAATTACTTTTTATACGACATGGCGACCCGGATTACACAATAGATTCCCTGACCGAAAAGGGCTGGAAAGAGGCGGAATTCCTTTCCGAGAAGATCGCTGCTCTTGATGTCAGGGATTTTTATGTCTCACCACTTGGAAGAGCAAAGGATACTGCATCCTGCACATTGAAGAAAACCGGAAGAACAGCCACAGAATGTAAGTGGCTCAGAGAATTTGACGTAAAGATCAAAAGACCGGATATGAACGGGGAGAAGATCATTCCCTGGGACTGGCTCCCCCAGGACTGGACGAAGATTGAGAACTTCTACAGTTTTGACCGTTGGTGGGATAATGATATCCTGAGAGAAGGAAAAATGAAAGAAGAGTATGACTGGGTTACACAGAATTTTGATAAAGTTCTGGCAGAACATGGTTATGTGCGTGAGGGACATTACTACAGAGCGGAGAAAGCCAACGAGGATACCCTTGTGTTCTTCTGCCATTTCGGAGTAAGCTGTGTGTTGATCAGTTATCTTCTCAGCATTTCTCCACTGGTCATGCTGCAGAATTTCTGTGCGGCGCCGTCATCGGTGAGCACCATCGTAACGGAGGAGAGAAGAAAAGGAATCGCATCCTTCCGTATGAGTTCTTTTGGGGATATCTCACATCTGTATGCCCATCAGGAGCCACCGGCCTTTGCTGCCAGATTCTGTGAGACCTATGATAATAAAGAGCAGAGACATGATTAAAGAGAGAAAGAAAAGGCCGTAATATCCCGGGAATTTTCCGGAATACAACAGAAAATAAAGGTCAACAGGATTATTTTGGGAAATGGTTAGACTTCGTTAATAAAATTTATAAATTTATTAGAAATTGTACAAATTTCTCTCACATTTATCCTGTATGATATAAACATCTTAAGAGAACAGAAGCTCTTAAGAAAAACTCTTTCCTTTCCCTAAAATATGTATGAAGATAAACCACCGTTCCGTTGGCAAGACAGAGCCGACAGGACGGTGGTTTTGATTTACGGTCTTCTGTAACGGTTGAAACAGGAATAGATCTCCTGGATCCTTGGCATGGCATAACCACATGGAATATAGCTTCCCTCAGAGAAGAAATCCAGGCCCTGTTTTTTCAGCTGGGAATCCAGATAAGTGACGATCTCCGGCAGAGTACGTTTTCCGTCAATGAGATGTTCACAGGCATACTTCAGAAGCAATGCCAGAGAAGCTGTCTGCTCGGAGTCGATCAGTTGCTCCACATAGCGGAGGTCCATTTCCGTTTTTCCAATAGAGAAGCCGTCTTTGCCGTGAACTTTGGTTTTCAGTCTTTCCGGCTGGCCCGGGCGGCTGTGGCGGGATGGAGCTGCTTTGGCTCTGGTCATGACACGATGGCTTTCCGGCAGGCAAAACGCTGGTGTTTCAACGTCTGAGAGCGGATATTCCTGACAGAGTTTTCTGGTAACTGCTGTGATATCTACAGGATGATAATTATCCATCTGGATCACAGTATCCGCAATGTGGAAAAATGCTCCGGAGCTTCCGGCAACCAGAATGGTGGAGATCCCAGCCTTTTCATAGAGATCCCGTGCACGTTCCAGAAATGGAGTGATGGGCTCTTTTTCCCGGCAGATCACGCGCTGCATGAAGGAATCCCGCACCATAAAATTGGTGGCAGAAGTATCCTCGTCAAGAAGAAAAACTTTACTTCCGGCTTCCATACTTTCCACGATCCCGGCAGCCTGGGAAGTGCTGCCGCTGGCATCCTCTGTAGAAAAGCAGAGGGTGTCTTTTTTGTTTGGAAGATCGTTGATAAAAAGAGAAATATCTACATCTTTGATAAAACGGCCATCTTCAGAGCGGAGTTTCTGGGCAGAGGAATCGGTAATAACATATTCACGGCCATCACCGGAAATATGGTTGTAAATACCCAGTTCCAGTGCGTTAAGCAAGGTAGACTTGCCGTGGTAGCCGCCGCCTACGATCAATGTGATGCCGCAGGGAATGCCCATGCCTGTGATGGTTCCTCTGTGGGGCAGATCCATGGAAATCCGCAGGTTTTCCGGAGAAACAAAAGGAACGGAATTTTTCATCGGGCGGGAAGAGATGCCGCTTTCCCTGGGAAGGATGGCTCCATCGTTTACAAAAGCAGCCAGGGAACGCTTCGCAAGTTCCTGGCGGATATATTCCTGGTCTTCGGCGAGCTCGATGGCTTCTTTCAGACGGCTGACGTCAAGGTTCCGGTAAAAGAACGCTTTATGCACGCAGACCGGGAGAAAATCGAAGAGGATTTTTTCCAGTTCGGGGGAGTTGATGGTTCTGCCATTGGCCGGGAAACCGATAAAAAACCGGGCAGTGATGCCTTTTTCCGTAATCTCGCAGGCAGTACGCGCAAGAACTTCCTGACCACAGTGACTGACGGAGATAAGGCCACTTTTTCCGGAGCCTTTTGCACGGAAGGTATAATGATTTACCTGCTGTTCAAACTGTCGGTTCAGGAAATCTCCCAGTGTGATACGGGTCAGGGAATCCTTGTAATATTCTCCCGGAAATCCGGTGTCACGGTGGGAAAGTTTCACGCTGATATGAGACGGAGATGCAAAAGGATCTCCCTGTACGTGGTCAATAGACAAAATGTAACGGTCAAACTGGTATGCACCCCGCAGGGACTTGTATGCGGGATAACTTTTGCGGTTGATGCTGTGAAGAAGCTCTTTTAACTGAGCAGATGATTGCATGTTGATTCCTCCTTTGCCCTGGTAAAGTCAGACAGGGCTAATTCTTAAGAACTACTATAACGAATCATAAAGATTTTGTAAAGAATGTCAATTGCGGTGGAAATTCATAAGTGTTTGACCTATAATAGTAGACAGATTGCAGATAATATGATGAGAAACGGTATCTGTCAGAAGTTATAAAGAAAGGTGGAACATGAAGATGGAAAGAAGAAATGCGTGGCTCTCCTACAAGGAAGCAGAAGAGACAGAAATGGAGAATCTTGCAAAAGCCTACAGAGAATTTCTGGATAAAGGAAAAACAGAGCGTGAATGCGTTACAGAGATCGTGAAGGAAGCAGAAGCTGCCGGATACGAATCCCTTGAGTCCAAGATCGAAAAAGGCGAGAAGATCAAAGCCGGTGACAAGGTTTATGCAGTAGGAATGAAGAAGATCGTCGCCCTGTTCCATGTAGGATGCGAAGAACTTTCCAGAGGCATGAGTATCCTCTGTGCACATATTGACTCACCGAGGCTGGATGTGAAGCAGAATCCACTGTATGAGGATACAGACCTTGCTTATCTGGATACCCATTATTACGGCGGTGTGAAAAAATATCAGTGGGTGACACTTCCACTTGCCATGCATGGTGTTGTTGCAAAGAAGGACGGCAGTGTTGTGGAGGTCAGCATTGGTGAGGATGAGGAAGATCCGGTACTTTACATCACAGATCTTCTGATCCACCTTTCCGGAAAACAGCTCCAGAAAAAGGCTGCTGAGGTTATTGAGGGTGAGAAGCTGGATATCCTGATCGGCAGCAGACCTCTTGCGGACCTTCCGGATGATAAGAAAAAAGATGCTGTAAAACAAAACGTTCTGAATATCCTGAATGAAAAATATGGTATTGAAGAGGAAGATTTTCTTTCCGCAGAGCTGGAGATCGTTCCGGCAGGAAAAGCCAGAGACTGTGGACTTGACCGCAGCATGATCGCGGCATATGGACAGGATGACCGTGTATGCGCCTATACTTCTCTTGCGGCAATGCTGGAGATGAAAGAGACACCGAAACGTACCGGATGCTGTCTCCTTGTAGATAAGGAAGAGATCGGAAGCGTTGGTGCCACCGGTATGCAGTCCAGATTTTTTGAGAACAGTGTGGCAGAGCTTCTGGATGGAATGGGCTGCTATTCCGAGCTTGCCTTAAGACGTGCACTTCGCAATTCCAGCATGCTTTCTTCTGACGTAAGCGCAGGTTATGATCCGGCTTATGCAGAGGCTTTTGAGAAAAAGAATGCGGCATATCTGGGACGCGGCATTGTTCTTAACAAGTTCACCGGAGCAAGAGGAAAATCCGGTTCCAACGATGCCAACGCAGAGTATGTGGCAAGAGTACGCAGGATCTTTGATGATCATGATGTTGCTTTCCAGACAGCGGAGCTTGGAAAAGTCGATTTTGGTGGCGGCGGAACCATCGCTTATATTGCGGCACTTTACGGAATGGAAGTCATTGACAGCGGTGTGGCTGTGCTGAGTATGCATGCTCCGTGGGAAGTTACCAGCAAGGCGGATGTGTATGAGGCATACAAAGCATATAAAGCATTTTTACTTGATGCATAAAAATGTGTCAGTTCTGAAGACATTCAGGTGATCTTTTCGTTACAGATTAATGAGCGGGGTTTTCCCGGAAATGACAGAGCAGTCTGCCTGCTGCTGTTTTGGTGCGGATTGTTCCGACCATAAACAGCAGTATCCCCTGCAGACTTCGCTCTGTATTTTTTAACCAAATCAAGTAAGTCCCCTGCGGGGTTGCGAAAAGTAATAAGCAGTGAGTGTGGCTTTCCTGAGTCTGGTTTACTTTAGAAGGAGTACTTTAATTATGGAAGAAGCATTGGTACGGGTAGTGGATCTGTGCAAGGTCTACAATCCCGGAGAAAATGAGGTGCGGGCGCTGGATCATGTGAACCTGGAGATCCATAAAGGTGAATTTGTGGCTATCATCGGACAGTCCGGATCCGGAAAATCTACATTTATGAACATGCTGGGCTGTCTGGATGTTCCCACCTCCGGGAAATATTATCTGAATGGAACAGACGTATCCACAATGAAAGATAATGATCTTTCGGTGGTACGAAATAAGGAGATCGGTTTTATCTTTCAGGGTTTTAACCTGATTGCAAATCTTACTGCAATAGAAAATGTGGAGCTTCCTCTGATCTATCGTGGGATTGACCGGAAAACAAGAAGAAAACTTGCTGTGGAATCCCTCAAAAAAGTCGGACTTGAGAAGCGTATGGATCATAAACCAAACGAAATGTCAGGAGGACAGCAGCAGCGTGTGGCCATTGCAAGAGCCATTGCTGCCAAGCCGCCGGTGATTCTGGCGGATGAACCAACCGGAAATCTGGACTCTGCATCCAGCCGGGAAATTATGGAAATTCTGAAGGGAATGCACAGATCCGGAGAAACTTTGATTCTGATCACCCATGATAATGGAATTGCGGCTCAGGCCAAACGAGTGGTCCGGATCATGGATGGAAAAATTGAATCAGATATGATTAATGAGGAATTCATCGAGGAGGCTTAACAGAAATGAAAAAAGGGAAAAAGTTTGTGATCGGTGTGGCGGCAGTTGCTGTTGTAGCAGGCGGTGTTTACGCAGTAGCGGGAGGAAGCCGCGGTGAGGCACAGATTCCTCAGGTTTCAGTTACAAAGGCGGAAACCGGAGATGTGGAAGAAATCGTGGACGCAACCGGAACGGTGGTCAGTGATGAACAGAAAACTTTTTATTCACCGGTAAACGCGCAGATAAAAAACGTATCTTTTGCAGAAGGTGATTCTGTCTCAAAGGGCACAAAACTTGTGGAATTTGAGCTGAAAGATCTGGAGAGAGATAATCAGAAGGCAGAACTGAATGTGAAATCCGGAGAGTATGATTACAAAAATTCCATCAATAAATCCGATGAGGCACAGCAGAAACAGAATGACGCCAAATCAAAAGCTTCCAGTCTGGAACAGCAGGTGAAAGATAAGCAGAACTATCTGGCATCACTGAAATCTCAGCTGGCATCTGTACAGGCGCAGGCAGCAGCAGACGCACAGGCCCAGGCTCAGGCGGAAGCCCAGGCAAAAGCCGATGCTCAGGCAGCCCAGGAGGCAGAAATCCAGAGAGCATATGCGGCAGCGCTTACTACATATCAGAATGAAACGCTTCCCCAGTATCAGAAAGAACTGGGCGAGCTGAATGCTGCCTATATTAAGGCGCAGAGCGAGTATAACCAGGCGGATAATAATTACCAGATGGCTTTTGCCCAGTGGCAGGTAGACCAGAGTGATGAGAATGC
Source organism: Blautia sp. MCC269 (assembly GCF_018785655.1). NCBI lineage: Bacteria > Bacillati > Bacillota > Clostridia > Lachnospirales > Lachnospiraceae > Blautia > Blautia sp. MCC269. The sequence continues at coordinate 11,343 of NZ_WQQE01000013.1, forward strand.
TCAGGCACTGGATGAAGCGGAGAGTACAAGAAGCCAGGCTGAGATCGACTGTCAGGCGGCGAAAGAAGCTTACGAGGATAAAAAGGCGGCTCAGCCGAAAATGCCGGAATATTCGGATTACAGCAGTGCAGGAGGGGAAGATTTTGTTACAGACGGAACACAGGACGATGGACAGGATCTGACAGACCAGGGAAGTGTATCCGCTGCTTCCACAGGTTCATCTGTGGATACTTCAGGAATTGAGAATGCCATTGAGCAGGCAAGTTCTGATCTGGCAGATCTTCAGTCTGATCTTGCGACACAGAAATCCATTGCAGAGGCAGATTCCACCAGCCTTACAAAGGAGGAAAAAGAGAAGTTGCGTGTCAGCAATAATCTTACAGAACTGGATGCCAAATCCGCAAAAGAACTTGTTGCAGAAGGAAAAAAAGGCATCACGGCAGATTTTAATGGCGTTATTTCCAAGTCTGCAGTGCAGCAGGGCGCGGCAGTGACACAGGGAATGGAACTTTTTACCCTGCAGAATACAGATAAAGTCAGCGTGGATATCAATGTATCCAAGTATGATTATGCAAAGGTAAAAGAAGGCCAGACTGCGGATATCACCATTGGTGATAAGAAATATACTGGTAAAGTGACAAAGATCAGCCACATTGCGATAACCAATGAGAAAGGTTCTACTCTGATCGCAGCTACCGTCAGCATTGACAAACCGGATAAAGATATTTTCCTCGGTGTTGACGCAAAGGTGAAGATCTATGCGGAAAAGGCTGAAGATGTAGTTACGCTTCCGGCAGGTGTGGTAAATATCGGTAAAGATGGTTCTTTCTGCTATGTGCTGAAAGATGGTGTGATCACAAAACAGGATATCACAACGGGAATCAGCTCCGAGGATTTTGTTGAAATTACAGATGGAATCAGGGCAGGAGACGAGGTCATCGAGGATCTGGGTTCCCTGGAAGAGGGAATGACCGCAGAGGCAGCGCCAGCGGATGTTGACAGTGCAGCAGAGACAGGGGAGACTGCCAATGAGTAATATTTATGAATATATCAAAATGGCGATCCACAATATTATGGCCAATAAGGGAAGATCGTTTCTTACCATGCTGGGTATCATCATCGGTATCGCGTCGGTGATCGCCATTGTTTCCATTGGTGAGGGAACCAAGAATCAGATGAACAGTGAGATCAATGATATCGGCGGCGGTCAGATCGCGGTTTACTGCAGCGATGATGCCACTGCAGATGATGTCTGGATCCAGCCGGAGGATATTGATGCAGTCCGGGAACTGGATGGCGTGGAAGGTGTCAATGTTTCAGATTCCTATATCGGTGAGACTGTAACCGGAAAAGGTGATTTTAATCTGACTGTGACCGGAGAGGCTCAGGATGCAAAACTGGTGGACAATGCTTCTATGAAGTACGGAAGCTATTTCGGGCAGAAAGAGGTGGAAGAGGGAAAAAATGTCTGCGTAATCTCCGATGCTGATGCGAAGCGGCTTTTTGGAACGGACGATGTAGTGGGAATGACTCTGGATGTCACCTGCTATGATCTGACCAAAACGTTCCGCATCTGCGGAGTTACCACACAGAAGGAGAACGGCACTTTTGTCAGCTATACCTATGATGGCATGCCTGTGTCCATTAACGTGCCTTATACGGCCATGGATGACTTTACAGGAAGTACCGGTGAGTTTTATCAGATCACAGTCCAGGCAGATAAAAATCTGGATTCCCAGGTGGTGGCAGATAAGATCGTAAATCTTCTGGAGAGACGCCATCAGTGTGCCGGAGACGATTATTTCCAGGTACAGAGCTTCCAGGATATCATGAAATCCATGAACCAGATGCTTGGAATGGTCACCGCATTTATTTCTTTTGTTGCGGGAATTTCCCTTCTGGTAGGCGGTATTGGTGTTATGAATATCATGCTGGTGTCCGTCACAGAGCGTACTAGGGAGATCGGCATCCGTAAATCCCTTGGGGCAAAGACTTCTTCCATTATGCTTCAGTTCCTTGCTGAGGCAGCGATCCTGACCATCATGGGTGGCCTGATCGGCATTGTGCTTGGCATCGCAGGGGGTCATGTGATCTGTGCGGTGATCGGAAACAGTATGGGAACCACCATCACACCAGGGATCAGTCTGGGAACCATCCTGGCGGCAACATTATTCTCCTGTGCAGTAGGTGTATTCTTCGGAATCTATCCGGCAAGAAAAGCAGCCAAACTCAGTCCTATTGAGGCACTCAGAAGAAACTAGAAAACTGTTGCTTTTGCATCAAAAATAGCAATAAAAAATATTTTTAAAAAAAAATAAAAAAACTTTCAAAAAACCCTTGACATTTTACAGGCCTTAGAGTATCATACATATTGTTGCAGCGGTGATACGAAATATCACAAAGGAAAAGCAACAAAGATGTGCGTTTAGCTCAGCTGGATAGAGCGTTTGGCTACGGACCAAAAGGTCGGGGGTTCGAATCCTCTAACGCACGCTATGTCGAAAGGCTGGAAACCTTGAAAAATCAATGGTTTCCGGCTTTTTTTGTGTTTGTGAATTTGAGCTCGAACCTGTGACTTCCTGTGACAAGGAAAATTCGGGTGAAATCAGTTTGCAAATGCCTTCTCCATGATACTCAGACTTTCCTCCGGAGTCAGTGGATTATAGATGTATCCTAATGTTGTTGCGGTGTTGCTGTGGCCGAGGCAGGCACGGATCTGATCCAGAGGCAGACCGGCTGCGTTCAGTCGGCTTGCGTAAGTCTTTCTCAGCTTGTGACTGCGCTTTACGTCGGTACAAATATGCTTGCAGGCGTATTCCAGCATACTGTTAATTGAACGGAGATTTAAATATTTGCTGCCATATCCGAAGATGAAGTCATCAGGTTGGGCATCAGGAGCATTTGATCTTAATAATTGAAAAATCTCCTGAGCTTTGTGTACAACAGGAATGACACGCTCTGTATGAGTCTTGGTATGATCAAGCAATACATACACACCTTTTCTACCTTCCTGACCAGGAAGAATAACAATTTGTCCGGAAGTCTTATACACATCATAATAAGGATTACTCAGCTCTGTAGCATCCATATGTACCATTTCCTGGATAATTGATATTTCCCACTTGTCCATGTTCAGATCTCGCCAGCGAAGGGCACACAATTCTCCGGCACGTAATCCCATCAGAAAATTGCAAACGATGGACAAAAAGCGTGCTTCATGTTTCTTGTCGTATGATTTCCAGAGATCCTCAATGATATTATGATATTCGTTGGTATTGTAAACTTGAGTTTCACTGGTTGGTTTAGACACCTGACGGAATTTAACGGTTACCTTGAGTTCAGGAAATGGATTACTGGCAATATATCCATGGTCTTTCGCATACTCAAACATCTGTTTTGGAATGGTTTTTATCGTCTGCCAGGCGTGACTGGATAAATTATATTTTTTGATCAACTGGTTGGCCCAGGAATTGATATCCGAGACCTTGATTTCCTGTAAGGGAATCTGAAAGAAATCAGTTCCGTCAAAAAATCTTTTCCAGTGTTTTCTGTGGGCACAGATAGTGTTAGGACTGTCAGTGATAGTTCTTTTGTAGTTCAGCCATTCCTCAAAGATATCCTGTAGGCAAGTGGAAGTGGCTTCTATATAGTATGGCTTTAATGCATCCAACAATTCACCGCGGGTTTTTCGTTGAATTCGTTTGTCATAGTTCTGGGGATTGGCAGTGTACCAGGCATCTCTTTTAGGGTTGTATAAGATATTGTACTTGTGAAGTCTTTTTTCGCAAAAAGAGATTAGTGAAATTCTGGAGATCCCGACAGGAACGATCAAAAGCAAACTTTCCAGGGCAAGAGATTCTTTAAAAGAACAGCTTTCTAATGAGGAAAAACCACCAACTGCCAGGAAGAACAGTAAAATGTCGGATAAAGTGACAGGAAAGGGGAAAATGCCATGTTAGAAAATAAATGGAAAGATATAGCACCAGAAGTACCGTATGATTTTCACGAAAAGTTTGAAGAGACGCTGCAGCAGATTGATGAAGCAGATGTTGCAGGTAAAAGATATAAGAGAAAGAAGATACGTGGCCGTGTATTAATTGTGGCAGCGGTGATCTGTGCTGCTATGGCTGTTACTGTGGCTGCAAAAGAGTTCTTTAAATGGAATGATTACCTGGTGAAAAGACTAGATCCATCGGAGGAACAGCAGGAGACACTGCAGGAATCAACTTATATTCAGAATATAGACCAGTCTGTAACACAAAATGGTGTGACGGTTACCCTGACAGATTCTGTTCAGGATCAGGGATTCCTGTATGTTTTTTTTGAAGTGAAAACAGAGGACAGTATTTCTATGACTGATCATACTTCTTTTGAGGAGATGACACATTTTAAGATCGATGGAAAAGAAGTATATGCAGTGGACGATAACAGATTTGGAAGTTTCAATACTGGGGTAGGACAGGATGAATTACTGAAAACAGATCAAAATTCTGCGCATCTTAAACATTTTAACGCCTATATATCTTATGACAGTGATTATGATCTGAGTAATAAAACAGTAGAAATCACATTAAAGAATCTTACGGAGGAAGAAGATTATGATAAGACAGTCATTACAGATGGAACATGGGACTTTAAATGGACCTTGGGTGCAGTAAAGCCTCAGACAACTCTGGAAGTGAACCGGAAATGTGATTTTGGAGGTTATGAAATCACAGTGAAAAAAATGGAAGTAACGCCCCTTTTATGGTCATTATATCTTGATTATGATGAAGCTATGAAGGTGTATGAAGATGAAAAAAACAAATTTGAGTACGCAGGTACGGACTATGGCATGGATCTTTATGCCAGAACTAGTATTGACCAGGTGCGTTATAAAGATGGAACGGTTTTAACACTTGATAGGACCATGGGAGGCATCGCTGGCGGTGGAGAAAAACAGGATAAGGAAAATGGTGTCCTGATCATCAGAAACAGCTTTCCGCAACTGGTTGATGTAGATAACCTGCAGGCGGTACATTTTGGGAACATTGACCAGTGGCTTGAAGTGCGGGAATAGGAATGTGCTGATAACCACTGAAATTTAAGGAGTCAACAACATATGATAAGAAGCCGGAAAATCAGTTTTTCATTACTGATTTTCCGGCTTCTTGTAGTTGTCAAATCAATATCCAAGTGTGTCGTTAACGAGGATCACGTGGATTCTGTCAGTGTGTCTGGAGAATCTGGTAATCAGGAACTGGCAGCAGATAGTATCCATGGATTTGCAGTCAAAGCATTTGGGATACTCCCGATACAAGTTTTGTTTATGCGTTTCCAAGTACAGCTGAGATTTTAATTTCTTTTTCCTCTTCGCAAAGATCAAACGCTTCATTATCCTGTACGGTAAAGTGAACTTCGTATAATATATTGTCAGATAAAGTATCTGGTGTTTCACCAGCTTCTGTCTGAATATGCCACAATTCTGCAGGGACCTCTTTTAAAGAACCATCTGTTTCATAGGAATAAAGTTTAAGACTTCCAGTTTCTCCGGATATACCCTTCATACGCAGAGCAACCGTAGTATTTGGATGAACATTTTCAACTGTGACAGTATTCAGCCATCCTGTTACAGTTCCCTGTCCGCCATCAGCCTCAAACTTATCCTGACTTAAAACGTTTCGGTTAGCCTTGTCCAGATTGACTTTACGATAAGGCATTTCCGGAAGATATACAAATCGATCCTGTAATCTCAGAAGTTCAAGATATCCGGTTGGACAATAGAGGGCATTTCCACTGTTTCCTGCATACATGCCAATCGCCATGTTATTATATCCAGGTTTATTTGATACATTCATCGTGAACACAGTTTTACCGGTCTCAAAATCAAGCATAATATACTGCCACATGCTGGTTTCCATATCCTGAACATAACCGTAAATGTATCCGGTCGCGGTAGAAAGCTTCAGCATAGAAGTGTCAGAGAGATCACTTCTGCACCAGATGCTCTTCATTTCATAACCATCATCTGTTTTTATTGTATCTACGCGTTCCACACCAGGAGCAATCATGCTGTTTCCCTGTCTTAACCAGTTTACATCATAAATATTTTCATAGCTCTGTATGGATGAGTCGCTGTCTTCTTTCCCAAGGTTGGCACTTCCAGCACCAAACCAGTTGCACACGATCGTACTTACTGTTCCGGATCCGTTATCGTATACGATTGCTGAGTTTTCAACAGATACCTGTACATCCTCAGGAAGTTCATCGATGACTGGCATGGTTGCCATTGTTTCACCGGTTTTCATGTCCAGTGCAAGCAGATTTACCGGGTTCTGGTTGTCTGTAAACATAACAAGATCCTTTGTCAAAGATGGGGAACATCCACTTCCCCATGCAAGACAGCCACCGGTTGTAGAATCTCCTTCTTTGCTCTCTTTGGCACCGACACTTTCATAAGCAGTCTGCCATACTTTATTTATTCCATTATCTGCCTGGAACAGATAACAGTTTGTATTTGTAAGGATTACAGCGCCATCTTTTGAAGCAGAAATTCCGTTTTCTGCACCTTCACCAGGAGTTAATTCGTATACAAATACGGCATCTGACAGGTTTATTTCTTCACCGTTCAGAATAGAATCAATGGCCGCCCGGGAAATATAACCAACTGCCCCTTGCTGTTTTCGATCAGGATAAATACGGAATCCACCTGTTGCAAACCACAGATTTCCATCATAATCAAATACGACAGAAAGAAGATTCTGATCCAGTGTTTTTCCAAGTTTTTCTTCGGCAGCTGCTTTTATATCAATATCAAGTACCTTTTCAAATTCAGGAAGGACATTACCTTCGTCATCAGTTGCCTTCAGCATAAGAACATGATTGTTGCTGGTAGGACATACCAGACGGTTGCTCTCATCGACAAAGGAATAGGAACTCTGGATCATATAACCACCACCATCATGCTGTTTTGGAGAAAAGCAGCCCAGTGTCTGAGTTTCATCAGCATTGATGTCGCGAATGGCGAGCCCGCCAAGGAACGGAACTACGGCATGTCCGTAAGTGTCAAAAAAGATTGCAGGAGAAGCATTTGGATTTGTCTTCTCATAAGAAACATTGATTTCTGAATAGATATCAACAGGAAGCACTTCATCTGTAGAGTCAGTATTGTAGCAGTCATGGTGAATATTGGAATCACTTTTTGCCATATAAGGATTTTCATCCACTATTTTGGCTGTCAGAGATTTTATTGGTAATTCTGTTGATTCAGAGGTTTCGGCTGCTTCTGTTGGTATTTCATCGGCATATACGGCAGTCAGGCTGCCTCCAGATGTCATAGTGATCATTAATGCTGTCATTGCAAGGAATAAAGTTCTTTTCTTCATTCATTTTCCTCCTGAAATTATATTGTTTAAATGATTGTTTTTTTCAATCTGAACCAGGCTCTGAGACCTTCCTGGATTTCATCGTCCCTCACTGGTTCCAGAAAAAAGTATTCTACACGAAGCCTGAAAGCATGAAGTGAAAAATCTAAATTGCTGCACCAGATAATTCCACAGCCAGGAAATAAGGAGCGCAGATGTTCTGCCGCATTGAGTCCATCTATTCCAGGTAGTACAAGAAGTACAATATCTGGTACATGTGTTTGTATCTCTTTAAAAAAAACTTCCTGATTCTGATAAGTTTCAAGTAATGGAAAAAGCTTTTGATTTATGCAGTAATCATTAATTACTTTTGCGTAATGTTCCCCTTCATGTTTTAAATCAGTTAATACTGCAATACGATACACAAATCTCCTCCTTTCACCTATATTTAAAAGCATATTTAGTGGAATCAAGTAAGTTATTGTGAGGGATATTCGTTTGTTTTATTATATGAAAAGTAAGAAGAATTTCAAGAATTCTGTCACGAAACAGCAGAAAATGGCACGAATTGCAAAAACACTTTCATGGATTGGATAAAAAAATTATGCTATACTCTTTATATGTTTCAGAAACATGAAGGGGGAGCGACTATGAGAATTGCGATTGTCGATGATATAAAAGAAGAGCGTGCGGTATTGTATGGATGGCTTAGTAACCAGCTTTCAAAAAGGAATATTCCTGGTGATTTCGTTGAGTTTGAATCAGGAGAAGAATTTCTGGCGGCAGCAAAAGAACGCCCTTTTACCGTAGTGTTTTTGGATATTTATATGAATGGCGCAAATGGAATTGAAATTGCAAGAGAACTTAGAATGTCAGATTCAGATTGTTTCCTGATTTTCACTACCACATCCACAGATCATGCATTGGAAGGATTCAGAGTCAGGGCACTGCATTATCTTGTAAAACCATATAACGAAAAAGAAATTTCAACACTGCTTGATGAAATACTCTCCAGAATTCCAGATTCTGGAAAGTACATTGATGTAAAAGTGAATGGAAGTAACATACAGATCCCTTTTAAAAATATTATTTACGCAGAACATTTTTCACACATGATCCATATACACACTACGGGTGGAAAGGAGATGCTCACCCGTCAGTCTTTTGAGGCATTTACGGCTTCGCTGAAAATGGATTCTCGCTTTTATTCATGCAATAGAGGGATTGTTATCAATTTGGAGCATGCGGTTGATTTTGATGGAAGTATGTTTCTTATGGATGATGATAATAATATTCCTGTCAGTCGTAAGCTGCTTAAAAATGCAAGGCAGACTTTTATGGAATTTTTGTTTCAGTGAGGAAAATAAAAATGAGTGAAATAATGCGTCCGATATTGGAAATTGCTGTAATTATTCCGGGTATGCTTCTTGCATATCTGCCGGTAAAGGCCTGCCTGAGGCAGGCTCCTTTTAAACTTGGATTATGGATGTTTCCGCTGCTTTTGGGAATCAGCCTGTCAGGAGGTATTGTCTGTTATTATTTTCAGATTATGACTACTTTGTTTTTGATTCCTGTATTGCTGTTTCTCATGCTGCTTTATCATAAAACTCTTCAGATCTCCATTTGGAAATCCAGTAGTATTTTTCTGGCAGTCTGTGCTGTTTTTGCGTGCGTAAAAAGTCTGTCCAGGGCAGTAAATGCTATTATGATCTTTGAACCTGATATCGCAGAAAAACAATTATGGTTATGTGTGAAAGCAGGGATTTTTTATAATCTCATCTGTCTGAGCTTTGTATTGATTGCATGGTATCCTGCCACGCATATGGTACGGATTCTGATAGCAGATGAAAATTTCGCTCAGACGTGGTATATATTCTGGATCCTGCCGTTGATTTTTATCGGATTAAATCAATTCATGGTCCCAAAATATCAGAGTACTTTATATACAGGGCAGATTTTACAGATTTACATAGTAGTCAGTATTGTTCTTTTAATAATTCTGACTCTCTTTTATGCGATATTTCTTATGATGGCATTAAGTCTGAATAAAAATGCAAGGCTTCAGCAGGAAAATCATTTCCTTTCTCTGCAGCGCTCCAGATATGACAATCTTTGTGCGGCTATTGAAGAGACAAGACAGGTACGTCACGATATCCGGCATCATTATCTTCAGCTGGCTGCATTGGCAGAAAAAGGTGATATGGAAAAAATTAAAGAATATCTTTCCAGTGCCGACAGAAAAATGCCAAGTTTTGATTTCCATTTCTGCGATAATCAGGCCGTAGACAGTATACTTGGATATTATTCGGATCATGCAAAACAAGAAGGTATTCCTTTTCTGGCACAGATTGATATTCCAGAGAATTTTGCCGGGGATGAGATGGATATATGTCTGGTGCTCTCAAACCTTCTGGAAAACGCAATAGAGGCAAGTCTGAAGACAGAAGATTCCAGAAGAAAGATTGTTATAAAGATGTATTTGCATCATACACATATTCTTCTGATTCAGGCTGAAAATAATTTCGATGCAAAGATACTGGAAAAGAATGGTGTTTTTCAGTCTACAAAACATTCGGGAAATGGAATAGGAATTCAATCCATACGCCATATCACAGAAAGAAATGGTGGTGCCAGCAGCTTTACATATAAGGATGGTGAATTTATGGCAAAAATCATGATCCGAATATAAAAGAAAGATTATCGATTGGATTGAGTTTGTGAGTAATGCAAAAAACACAGGAATATATTCATTCTGTTTCACGCATATTTATACCGTTCATCTCTAGACGACACATATGGTGCTTATTGGTGATACATGTAAGGCACGCATCAGCGTAGGTGTTATCGGCAAACATATCGAACCATGTACTGGCTGGAAATTGCGAGATACCTACAGTTGATTTCCTGCCATCCCTGGTATCAAGGACTTCAAAGAGATCCCGGTATTTATCAAGATCGAGTTCCATAAGACCGAAATCATCAATCACAAGCAGCTCCAGTTTGGTCAGAACACTTTCGCATGATGCTCTGCTTATTCTGCTGGATGAACCGACCAGTAATCTGGACAGCCTGAATGAAACAGTGATCCTGAAGGCTCAAAAATCCGACAGAATATGCTCACACAAAGAGGAATTATTTCGGTTGCTTTCGGAAAGTGTAATTATCTCGACATTTGGATGATTTACTATTTCAGGCCAGCAGGCTTCTGCAGGTTCCTGTAAGACGCCAAGAACAGGAATCTGTCCATCAAGAAGATGTAAGATTTCCTCACGGAATAAAGCAGCTTTTGCCTCATGTGGACCAAGCTCATCCATAATGAGCAGGGAACAGTCAGAACACATGGAAAGAATCCTGCAACCAAGACAATTGAAAGTATCTGCAGTATGCTCATTGGCTTTTCCGCACACAAACAGAAGATTCTGTTCATTTGGATCTCTGGATTCTGTCAGATGATACATATGGACAGAATACTGATCTCCCAGATATTCTTTTGTCCGTACGGTCAGAAATCCGTCTGCAGTTCCCTGGTAATTCTTTAATATTTTTTGAAGCAACGTAGATTTACCAATCTGTTTTTTTCCGGTTAAAAATATATGTCGAGCCATATCAGAATTCCTTTTTATTTTGTAGTAATACCGATTATTTTGCCATGCTATCATTTATGACAGTTCTGTAATCAGGTCGAACTGTTTTGTTTCGAACATCCCAGAGAATTCTTCCATAAGCGGAATGTGTGACTTCTTTGATTTGTCCGTCTTCATTTAAATGGGTGTGAATCCAGTCGGTGATCTTATGTACATTTTCCAGTGTGTGTTCCTCAGATGGAAGCATGTGTTCCATAAGAAAGTCAATGTATTGTTCGTCCGGAGTTACCCAGGTTTCGCGGTGAGATTTTTCATAGCTTGTTTCAGGATCATAGCCAAGTAAAAATAATATATTAAAAAGAGAGAAAAACCATCGACCATTCCACTGAGGCGTTAGTTGTCGGCCAAATACATCCTGCATGATCTGTTCCCGGAGTAAGTTCCGTCTTTCAAGATGTGTGGTGTTACAGCACCATGCCCGGCTCATTTCAATGGACTTCATCAGTCCGTTCATACCATGGAGTGCGGGGGTCATTGAACTGAATACAAGATCAAAGGCATGTTTATAACCTGCTTTTTCGATATCTAATTTTTGAAAGTCACATACATAAAGACAGGCATTACTTAATCCTTCTTTTTGAATATGTTCCATTCCGTGTGAGATCATTTTGTCGGAGATATCAAGTCCGACTACTTTATGTACGTGCCTGGCAAAGGCAGCAACAAAACGGCCGGGTCCGCATCCGATATCTGCCACATCATAATTTTTGTCAAGAAGTCCCTTTTGTTCGAGATAATTTATTGCACTGACAACACGTTCATTTCCTTTTTGATTCTTTTTGCGTGCATTTTCCCAAAATTCTGCACGTCTGTTCCACATTTCTACCGACTGCTCATTCATATCTGCAGACTGAGATTCCTGCAGAGAAATAAAGTAATCCAATACAGAATTCATTTAAGCTCCTCCCTGAAAACTGCTTCATGAATTATTTACAGGTAAACAGATGGTCCGTTCACATCCGTAACGGTCATGTGCTGTTATAACATCCATTTCAATATCATATACGGATTGTAGTGTTTCAGATGTAATGACCTCCTTGGGAGTGCCGAATCCAACGACTTTTCCTGTTTTCATGAGGAGAACCTTAGTACCGACAGAAAAAGGGTGCTCAGGGCTGTGTGTCGACATGATAATGCAGTATCCCTGACGGGCAAGTCCTGAAATTACATTCATGAGAAGCTGATGATTTGCATAATCCAGATTTGCTGCCGGCTCATCCATGATAAAGATTTTTGCAGACTGACAGATGGCCCGGGCAATTAAAACCAATTGTCGCTGTCCGCCACTTAAAGATGTATATTTCTTGTTGGCAAGATGCAGTGCATTTACTTTTTCCAATGCAGAGAAAGCAGCCTCACGGTCAGGTTCTTTTGGGGTTTCAAAAGCCGAAAAATGGGAAGCACGTCCCATAATTACGACATCAAGAACGGTATAGGCAAATACGGGGGAATGGTATTGAGGAATATAGGCGATCATATTTGCCAGTGCCTTCGTTGTAAAGTCATGAATGTTTTTTCCGTCAATGGCTATTTTTCCATCAGTAACAGGAAGGGTTCCCAGCATCATGCGGAAGAGAGTTGTTTTTCCGCAGCCATTAGGGCCAAGCAGGCAAAGTACATCACCATAGTCGGCATTGCAGCTGATACCTTTTAAAACATCTCCATTTCCGTAACCGCCAAAAACATTTTCTATTGTCAGAAGCATAAACTATGCACGCTCCCTTCGTTTGATAATAAGATAGATAAAAAATGGAGCACCCATGATGCTTGTAACAACACCAAGTGGAAGTTCCATGGATAAAATGGAGCGGGCAATGTCATCAACCAGTATCAGATATCCGCCGCCAAGCATAGCGCTTGCAGGTATCAGTCGGTTATAATCCACGCCTACCAGTGCGCGTGCCAGATGTGGAATCATTAATCCCACCCATCCGATCAGGCCGCCAAGGCAAACAGCTGCAGCACTGAGTAGGGTTGAAGCAATGATAAAAATCAGACGATATTTACGAATATTTATTCCAAGACTTCTGGCTTCTTCTTCATCTAAAGTGAGCAGATTGATCTGCCAGCGAAAAATAAAGATCATACTTAGTCCAATGATCATTGGAATGACACTCCATACAAAAGAATTCATAGTAGTCTTGGTCAGACTGCCCATGAGCCAGAAGGTGATCTGTTGAAGAACGTCATTGGGATCTGCAATGTATTTGATCATGGTTACGCCCGCATTGCAGAGTGACATGATCATAGTTCCTGTCAGTACAAGACTGAGTGTGTGAGAGTGTGCAGACTTTCGGCTGATGAGGTAGGATGCGGCAACTGCAATCACACCGCCTGCAAAAGCAGAAAGCTGAATCACCCAGTTTGAAGCTCCGTTTAAAATAGCAAAAGCAGCACCAAGACTGGCACCGGATGAAACACCAAGGATGTCCGGAGATACCAGCGGATTGCGAAACATTCCCTGATAAGTGGAACCTGCTACTGAAAGGGAAACTCCAATAAATAAAGCGGAGAGGATACGCGGCAGACGGATATTCCAGAATATGGTAGCTGCCTGCGGCAAAATATCTCCCTTATAACCAAATTTTGATAAAAATGCTTTCAGTACCTGAGAAGGCGTAAGCGGATAATATCCGACTCCAAAGGAAAGTATTATAATTATAAATAAAATTACCAGCATAACTGTCAGTAACAGACGATGATGTTTTCGCTGGGTGGTATTTATTTCTTTAGCGTTATCTGTCAAATTCATGATCACTCACCTTGTGTAACTTGACTAACTGAGTTTATGGCGCTATACTCAGAAAAAAGCGAATTGCTTTTGAAAACTATTCGCATATATATTATAATGCGAAAAAGTTGTATAGTCAATTTAATAAACGTCAAATCTGACTGAATATGGAGAAAAGAAGGGAGAGAATTTATGAACAAAAAGCACAGACATCTTTTGGCGTTGCTGTTATGCTTCGTGATGACAGTCAGCCTTTTTGCAGGTTATTCGGAAACAAAAGCGGCTTCGGAAGAGACAACACAGAGTGAGGAGCAGACTGAAACACAGGAAACCGGGGAAACACGTGAGATCACAGATATGGCTGGAAGAAAGGTTACTGTCCCGGCAGCAGAAGATATAGAATCTGTTTTTTCGACAGGCCCGGTTGCTGCAATTTTTATGTATATGGTTGCACCTGATAAACTTCTGGGATGGAATTATGAATTAAATGACGTTGAGAAGTCAATTATTCTGGAAAAATATCATGATCTTCCGAATTTTGGAATGGGAGATGCGATCAATTATGAAGCTGTAATTGCTGCTAATCCTACAATTGCACTTAATTGTGGCAAAATCAATGATGCAATGGTTTCTGACTGTGATACGTTATCGAAAAGTCTGGGAATCCCGGTTATTGCAGTGGATAACGAACTCAATAATTCGGCAGAGGCGTTTCGATTTATGGGTGAACTTCTTGGCGTAGAGGATCATGCAGAAGAGCTTGCTGAGTATTCAGAGAAGATATTTACAGATATTGCTTCACTTGCGGATATCCCGGAAGACGAGAAGGTCAGTGTATATTTTGGCAATGGAGAGGATTCTCTGGAAACTGCACCTAGAGGATCTCAGCATGCACAGATCCTTGATGCGGTCAATGTAACCAATGTTGCAGATCTGGAACTTGGAGACGGATCTCGCGTTCAGATTTCAGCTGAACAGCTTCTTGCGTGGAATCCAGATGTGATCGTTGTAAATGGTGAACCAAAAGCAGACAAAAGCGGAAACTCTGCAGCAGAAGATATTCTGAGCAATCCAGACTACGCTTCGTTAAAAGCGGTACAGGATAACAAAGTTTATGGAACTCCAAATGCACCGTTCAGCTGGGTGGATCGTCCGGCCGGACCCAATCGTCTGATTGGTATGCGTTGGCTCTCCGCAGTGGTTTATCCAGAATACATCAAATGTGATGTTAATGAAGAAATACGTGAGTTTTTTAATCTTTTCTATCATGTTGATCTATCTGATGAACAGTTGGAAAATGTTCTTAAAGGAACTTTATAAATGTCAGGCAGAGACGTGGAATAAGACTATACAATGAGATAAAAATCTCCGGTTCAGAGTGAACCGGAGATTTTGGCATATTAAGAAAAGTCATATCTTACGAAGTATTGCACTTCCATGCAGATCACATACAGGATCTGCGAAGAGATGGTTTTTCTGACAGAATTCATCAACAGCTTTTTTGCAGCCGGAGAACTGTGTGCTGTACACATCATGGATCAGGAGAACTCCGCCTGTAGAAAGGCGTTCATAAAACAGTGGAAGCGCAGCGGCAGTCGGAGCGTAGAGATCAGCATCCAGAGATACGAAACAGAAATCTGCATCTGTAATATCGGCAAAAGTATCCGGAAACCATCCTTTATGGATTACAGTCCGTGCAGGATCAGGCATAATGCGAAGAACAGAGTCAACATCAGTAGAAGAGAAATCACCTGTTCTGGCACGGGACAGATTACAGGAGGTCTCTATTGCCACATCTTTTTCTGAAAATCCCTCAAAAGTATCAAAAAGATGGATTTTGCGATCTGGAAAGGCAGCACTGATCAGGGAAGAAAATTCACCCTGAAAAACACCGAGTTCGGCAACATCTCCCGAAATATTTAACTGATAGATCTGCTCTGATAAGAGACGCATAACAGCAATCCGTGCATCGAACATGCGAAGGGCAGATGGATCACAAAATGGTCCGTGATAACCTAAGCTTTCCATCTGTTTTCTCATAGAGTTACGTCGTTCTTCATCTAATACACCCAGGATGATCAGATCCGGAAGAAGTGCAGCTGCATCATCTGGCGAACAGACAGGAACATGGCCAATATGCTGTCCATGCTTCCGGGAATCATTATCGGCAAAGCACAAAAGTTTACAGGAACTGCCAAGTAGTCTTGCAGTCATCTGTCCAATCTGTCCGGCACCAAAGATTACAGTTCGATATACAGGTTTTGTCATCATTTTGCGGCAGCCTTTCTGTCGGCACGAACCTCGATCATCTGTCCTGTGATGGAGATTGCTATTTCAGCCGGTGTTTCTGCTTTAATCTCAAGTCCTACAGGAGAGACAATCCGTTCCAGTTCTTGTTCAGTAACATCGTACTCTTCCACAAGCTTGCGGAAAACAGCAGCTTTTTTTGCACGGCTTCCGATAACCCCGATATAACATGCTGGTGTGGCAAGAAGCTGTGCCTGTACGATTGTGTCATAAGCATGCCCACGTGTCATCACGCAGCAGTAATCTGCATCTGTGACAGAGATACTCTGGTCCAGATGATTAAAATCACAAAGTATCGTTTCAACTGCATCCGGGAAAAGCACAGGATCAATAAATTCCGGGCGGTCGTCCAGAACGACACAGCGGAAATCAACACTTGCTAATATTGGTACAAGCTTTTGCGAAACATGTCCACCACCAAATACATAGACAGTTCCGGATGTGCCTATTTGTTCTGAAAACAAATCATAATCATCACCGCGATAACGGCATGGCTGTGCAGATAAGGACGATAATATGGATGAAGGAACAGCGGCATTTCCGATCAGGCCATAAGAAGGGCTGTAAAGACTCATGCCGGAGGTTGTCTTAAGATCACAGATCAGCCAGAAATCCTTTCGTTCCTCGTATGATTTTGCGGCAGTTTCTGTAATCTCTGAAATAACCGGATCATTATGATCAAGATACTGGAAAAAGACGGTAACATCACCACCACAGATCATACCGATATTCTCAACATCCTTACGGTTCAGTCGGAATTCATGTTCGCAGGATTCTTTTTTCTCAAGAATATCCTGAGCCATAAGTTCAGCACGATACTCGACAGCGCCGCCGCCGATAGTGCCTGCAATTCTACCGCTTTTTCCGATCAGCATGCGGGATCCGGCACCTCGTGGAGTCGATCCTGATGATGCTGTGATGGAAGCAAGCACAAGGTCATTTCCCTCCAGAAATTGCTGTTTTATTGTCTGAAATAATGTTCTCATATAAAAAACCTCCGGTAATTTTGTATGTTAAAGTGTTATGTAACAGATGGATTGTATCATATCCTGCAGCGCGCGAGCCTGCTTTAACTGGCGTTCGTGTGATTTCATCGCTTCCGGACTTTTGCATTTATGCAGATTGTCAGCAAATCTTTTTTCGATAGATACACGCTGTGTTTCCTCAATCAGTTTATCAGCCAGAAAAACAATAGCCGTTTCATCCAGTTTTGTTTCTTTTAAACCATGATGCTGTGAAATGATCTGGCTGATTTCGGGATAACCTAATTGTAAGAAAAGGTCACCGCCTGTTTTTGTGTGATGTTTCTGAAGTCTTGCAATATCATGCAGAAGCGCACCGGAGCGGATGAGCTGCTGATCAAAAAGATATCCATGAACTTTAAGTATATCACATAAACGGCAGGCCAGTTCCGTAACGGCATCGCTGTGAGCCTGTACATGCTGCGGGAGATCAACAGAATTCCTGAGCATCCGACATAATTCATCATTCAAAACAGGATGCGGCAATATGTAATGTGAATCAGATAAGGCAGCATTTCCCTCTGCATCTACTCTTAGATGATAATAAGAGCCGCATGGAAGCCGGAACTTCTGTATGTCAGATATTTCCGGATAAAGCATCCATAAATAAAAAGAGATCACATCCGTATGAGCGACAACCGCAATATTACTGTCCGAAGAATGAAGAATCCTGGAAATCGCCTGTGAAAAGCGTGTACCGGATTCCAGAGGAGTCTCTGCTCCTGGAATCGGACATTCCGGATTTTTGCCACGTGCCTCATAAATCGCCGGCCATTTTTGACGTATTTTATCAAAAGAAAGGCCGTCCCACGATCCAAGATTTCGTTCTGACAGTTCGGAAACAGTCAGATGTGGAAGGGCAGGTGCTATATGACTGGCTGTATCGACAGCCCTTGATAAAGGACTGCAGTATATTGCAGAGATCTTATCGGACAGTTCCTCGTGCAAAAGGACTGCCTGTAAGTGTCCAAGCATGGATAAAGGCAGGTCAGTCTGTCCGATACAATAAGAATGTTCATCCGGATATTGTGGCTTTCCGTGTCGTATCAGATAAAGATCACGCATTAAAAAATCCTCTGAAACAATTTTCAAATATTTTTTCTGAACAGTTTCGTGTTTCTTCTGAAAAACGCGCATATCGTTTCAGAAACTCTTCACCGTATGGTGTCAGTTCACTGTGACTTCCGTTTACACCGCCCTGGCTTCTGCTGATCAATGGTTCGTGAAGTTGCGATTCCAATGTACGGATCAGATTCCAGCTGGTGGAATAGGAAATGTGCATATGCTCACAGGCATCGCGGACAGAGCCTGTTTCATGGATCAGCGTCAGAAGCGAATAAAGCTGTTCATCAAAGAATACTTTTTCGCGAGCCAGCTGAATGTGGATTTCTGAACGGATCAGACTCTGGTTGTGTGCATGGAGAAGCTCGGCATAATCCTCTGGTGTGTCGGCATCGTGAATGATTCCGGGATCCTCCACATTCAGAAAATACATGGGTGTGCCGCAGTGCTCTACAGCACCTTCAAGACCTGAATTGCCGTCATCTTTCAGGATGGAATCAATAAGTGAGGAACGGAGCAGGATCGGGTGACCGGGTTTACCCTCACAGACCGGAGTTACAAGAGGATGGTCTGCGGAGAGCATTTGAGTGACAGTCCGGGCTGTAAACAGTGGAACGTCCACAGGGGTAAAGAGCACTGTATCAACCTTGTCTTTCAGATACTCCAGTCCGATCCGGACAGAATCAAACATATGAGTTGTTGCATAGTCTTCGTTTCGAAGAAAGATTACATTATTGGAGGCAAGATGGCGCTCCAGCACATCTGCCTTATATCCTGTTACCACAACTACTTTAGAAATCCCGGCCTGCCGGAAATTATTGATCACTCGCTGGGCAATGGAAATGGATCCAAGCTGAAGCATGGGTTTAAAGTCTCCCATTCGTGATGATTTTCCGGCAGCAACAATCAAGGCACCTGTCTGCATGATAGTCACCTCCTTAAAGGCATTGTATAAAATTAGTACTATTATATCATAAAAAAAAGAAAATTGTGTGAAAATAGCCAAATTTTATTTAATTGTAATTTGCAATATTGTAAAAAAGCATGATAGAATGAATATATACATAATGATGTGGACAGGAGAACTTTTTCATGGATAAGATTTTTGAAATTACCGCAAAAGAAGTTACCATACAGGTAAAAGATGAGCGTACGGGAGTTGAATACAGCCGGACACTTCCGATGGATTATTACGAAAATGCAAATGTATTAAAACTCAGCGGTGAGAATCTGGATGGAAGCAGTTCTTCCATTGTTTTCTATTCTGCCAGAGGAATGGAAAGACTCAAAGATCTGACGGGCAAGGGTGCGGATCATGATACATGCGGAACACATAAGCCGGAAGATCAGTAACATAATAGGGACATTTTTTTAACAGGAGGGATGCAAGATGATCAAAAAGACATTGAAGATCAATGGTGTTGAGAGAATCCTTATTCTTGATAAGGATGAAACACTGGCACAGGTTCTCCGTAATCATCTTCTTCTTACGGGATGTAAGATTGGCTGCGGTGAGGGCCATTGTGGAGCTTGTAACGTAATTATGAACGGAAAAGTTACAAGATCCTGTATCTATAAGATGAGTCGTGTTCCGGATAATGCAGAGATTACAACCATTGAAGGTGTGGGAACAATTTCTGATATGCATCCGATCCAGGTTGCCTGGATGGCATACGGATGTGCACAGTGTGGTTTCTGTTCTCCAGGTTTCATTATCTCAGCGAAGGTTCTTCTTGACAATAATCCAAGCCCGACTCGAGAAGAAGTAAGAGAATGGTTTAACAAACAGCGTAACCTTTGTCGCTGTACCGGTTACAAGCCGCTCATCGATGCAACTATGGCAGCAGCAAAAGTTATGCGTGGCGAGATGACAAAAGAGGATCTTGTTTTTAAACAGACCGGTGATTCTATTGTTGGTACAAATTATATTCGTCCATCAGCAGCACAGAAGGTAACAGGTACCTGGGATTTTGGTGCAGATGATGCCTTAAAGATGCCGGAGGGAACTCTTCGTCTGGCACTTACACAGGCAAAAGTTTCTCATGCGAACATCCTCAGCATTGATACAACAGAAGCAGAAGGCATGCCGGGGGTTTTCCGTGTTATCACTGCAAAAGACATTAAAGCAGCCGGCGGAACAAACAAGATTAATGGTCTTGTAATGCTTCCGAAACACAATAAGACAGATGGATTTGAACGTCCGGTACTCTGCGATGAGAAGATTTTCCAGTTTGGTGATGCGATTGCAATCGTAGCAGCTGATACAGAAGAACATGCACGTGCAGCGGCAGATGCAGTTAAAGTTGAGATTGAAGAACTTCCTGCATATATGAATGCAATGGATGCGATCGCACCGGATGCGGCAGAAATCCATCCAGGTGTTCCAAATGCATTCTTTGAGACAAACTGTATCAAGGGACCTGATTTTGACTGGGACAGCATTCCGGATTCACAGCAGGTAGAGATCGAATCCTACTGTTCACGTCAGCCACATCTCCATCTTGAACCGGACTGTGGTTATGGCTACATTGATGAAGATGGTATGATAACAGTGCATTCCAAATCTATCGGTATTCATCTCCATATGCCGATGATCGCTGATGGTATCGGCGTTCCGATGGAGAATTTAAGAATTGTTCAGAACCATGCGGGAGGAACCTTTGGTTACAAGTTCTCTCCGACAAATGAAGCCCTGATCGGTGCAGCTGTAAAAATTCTTGAGCGTCCTGTATCTCTGGTATTCAATCAGTTCCAGAACATTACTTATACAGGAAAGAGATCTCCTGCATTTATGAATATTAAACTTGCGGCAGATGAAAATGGTAAACTCCTTGCTCTCTGGGGCAACAATTATGTGGATCATGGTCCATATTCAGAATTTGGTGATCTGCTTACCATGAGACTTTCTCAGTTCACAGGCGCTGGTTATGGAATCAATTCTATCCGTAACAAATCTACAACAGTATTTACTAACCATGCATGGGGATCTGCTTTCCGTGCTTACGGTTCTCCGCAGTCCTATATGGGATCTGAGATCGCAATTGATGTTCTGGCAGCAAAGATGGGAATCGATCCGTTTGATATGCGTGAAATGAACTGTTACAAGGAATCTGAAGGAACCACGATCCCGACAGGTTATCCGCCGGAAGTATATTGTGAGGAAGCACTGTTCAAGACTGCACGTCCGTTGTATGAAGCAGCTAAGAAACGTGTTGCCGAGAAGAATGCAGCTTCTGATGGCAAGATAAAATATGGTATCGGTGTATCTCTTGGTGTTTATGGCTGCGGACTTGATGGTGTTGATACATCCAATGCTTTTGCAGAACTGAATCCGGATGGAACTGTTACAATGTATGCTGCATGGGAAGATCATGGACAGGGTGCGGATATGGGCGTTCTTGTATCATCTCATGAAACACTTCGTCAGGCCGGAATCAGACCTGAGCAGATCAAACTTGTTATGAATGATACTAAGACATGTCCGAATGCAGGTCCGGCAGGTGGTTCTCGTTCACAGGTTATGTCAGGCAATGCATGCCGTCTGGCAGCAGAAAACCTTGTTGCAGCAATGAAGAAAGAAGATGGAACGTTCCGTACTTATGACGAAATGGTAGCGGAAGGTCTTGAAACAAAATATGAAGGTAACTGGGTAACAACCTTCTGTGCAGATCATCCGATCGATCAGGATACGGCACAGGGTGATCCGTTTGCAACTTATATGTACACGATTTTCCTTCCGGAAGTTGCAGTTAATACAGAAACCGGCAAGGTTACTGTTGAGAAATTTACATGTGTTGCCGATGTAGGTACGATCATGAACAGACTTCTTGTAGAAGGCAACTTCTATGGTGGCCTTGTACAGGGTGTGGGTCTTGCTCTGACAGAAGACTTTGAAGATTTGAACCACGATACCACTCTGAAAAATTGTGGTATCCCATACCCGAAGGATGCGCCGGATGATATTGAACTTCATTTCAATGAAACCTATCGTCCAAGTGGCCCTTATGGCGCTGCCGGCTGTGGTGAGGCTCCACTGGATGCTCCGCATCCTGCAATCCTGAATGCAATCTACAACGCGACAGGTGCACGTATTACACGTGTTCCTGCCCGTCCGGAAAGAGTTCTTGCAGCATTGAAGGAACTTGAGAAATAAATCATAAATCTGATTTTATCATGTGATATAATGAGGGGAGACGGTAAACTGTCTCCCCTTTAGAGACGAAAGAATTGTATTGATCCGGTTCACAGCAACGAAAGGAGTGCAGGCTATGACATATATACAGGAAAGAGGTTCTACTCATGTGTATCATGTAAATCGAATGTCAAAGGAAGAGATGGATCATATGATCAGTCTCTGCGTCCATGATCAGCCGGTGTACTGTGTTGCGGCCTGTCCCTTCAAAGTAGATACAAAAGAGATGCTGTTTTATGCTGCAAAAGGAAATTTTAAGAAGGCTCTGGCAATCTATGAAAAGATCACTCCATTTCCGATGATTCTCTGCGACGGATGCACGGCTCCCTGTGAAGAGAAATGTAAGCTTTGTGAAATTGGCGACGGTGTATCCATACGTGAAGTAGAGCGCGCAATTGTCCGATATGGGGAATCCGGAAAACGGAGCAGTGTTTTTCGTATAAGAAAAAAGAAAAAGGCAGTAATTTTCGGGTCAGGATTATTTCCACTGTTTCTGGCAGGGGAACTGGAGCGGAAAATGTATCCTACAACTATTTACTGTCAGGAAGAAAATTATGAAGAGTATATTGCAGCAGCTGCACATCTGTCGGAATCTGATTGTCGGAATGAAGCGAAACGTCTGAAATCCATGGATCTTGTTTTTGAATTCGGATGCAGTCTTGATCCTGTATTTATCAGAGAAAAGATGGAACTGGCAGATGTGGTTTGTGCATCAGAAGAGATTGCACAAAAGCTGGCACCACAGGAAGAAGCAGATATAGAAATCATGCTGAGAGAACAGGCCAGGATCGTCAGCGGATCAACACAATCAGTGATGGATGCTGCTTTTTCTGCAAAGAGAGCCGCCCTGACGGTAGATCTTCTCGTGCAGAATCTTTCTCCGTACAGCAACAGAGGCAGTGAAGGAGCAGTTACTACCAGGCTTTATACGAATATAGAAGGCATCAAAGGGTCAGAAAGAATCCCCTGTGGTGCAGAGGGATATTCGAAAGAAGAGGCTGTTGAGGAAGCAAAGAGATGCATACAGTGTCATTGTGATGAGTGTATAAAAAGCTGTGTTTACTTAAGTGAATATAAAAAGCATCCGGGGCTTCTGGCCCGTGAAATTTATAATAATACCCAGATTATTATGGGAGATCATCCAATGAATAAAGCGATGAATTCCTGTTCACTCTGCGGACAGTGTACGGTGACATGTCCGAACGGATTTGATATGAGTCAGGTTTGCAGATCCGCAAGAGAAAACATGGTATCCACGGATAAGATGCCATTGGCGCCGCATGAGTTTGCGTTGATGGACATGTTGTTTTCAAATTCAGAAGCTTTTTTATGTAAACCTCAGCCTGGATTTGATATCTGCAGATATGTGTTTTTTCCAGGATGTCAGGCCGGAGCGATTGCGCCGGATGTAGTCATGGATGTATATGAAGACCTGTGCAGAAGAGTTGAAGGCGGGGTTGCACTGATTCTGGGGTGCTGTGGTGCAATCAGTGAATGGGCAGGTCGTTATGAAATGACAGAAAAAGTAAATGAGCAGCTGAAACAGGAGCTTGCAAAGCTTGGCGATCCTGCAATCATAGCAGGTTGTCCGAGCTGTATGAAACAGTTAAAAGAGAGTACTGGTGCAGTGGTCACAGGAGTCTGGGAAATTCTGAAGGAAATCGGACTTCCCGAGACGGCCAGGGGACTGGAAGTACCGGTTGCAATACATGATGCCTGCGGTGCCAGAGGAGATGTACATACACAGGATACGATAAGAGAGCTTCTGACCGAAATGGGATGTACAGTTGAAAATACAGAATATTCCAGAGATCTGTCTCCCTGTTGTGGGTATGGCGGCCTGACGGCATATGCGAATAAGGATATGGCAGCCAAAATGGCAGCAAAATGTCTGGAACGTTCAGATGCACCATATGTGACATATTGCATGGCATGCAGAGATCGATTTGTCAGAGAAGGAAGAGAGTCCAGACATATTCTGGAACTACTGTATGGAGATCATGCCTGCAGTATGCCGGATATCAGCGAGAAACGATACAACAGGCTTATGCTGAAAGAAAAACTTCTGAAAAATATCTGGAATGAGGAACTGATGATGGAAAAAAAAGATTATACCGTGACCTATACAGAAGATGCGATCCGAATGATGGATGAACGTATGATCCTTAAGAGTGACGTTGAGAGAGTGCTGGCAGATTACCGAGAAAGTCAGGAAGCAGTCCTTGATGAAGAAACAAAAGAACTGGTAGCAAGAAGTCGACTTGGAAATGTAACATTCTGGGTGCGTTTTATAGAAACAGAAGAAGGGTATCTGGTACGCAGAGCATACAGTCATCGAATGAATATTATGAAAAGGGTGGGACAATAATGGCAGTTGAGAGAAACTATTATACGATTGATCCGGAAGGAAAGCTGACCTGCAACAAATGCAAGGTTCCACTGGTAAAAGGAAAAGCAAAATTCATGTATCTGGAAAACGGTTTTCCGGTTGAGATGCCGGTCTGTCCAAAGTGTGGTTTTGTCTATGTTCCGGAGGAACTGGCTCTTGGAAAAGTTCTGGCAGTGGAACGTGCACTGGAGGACAAATAAATGAACAGACATCCGGGTGGTGAGGCACAGACACTCCATCTTCTGGAATATGTCAAATTCAGGAAAGGAATGGAAGCCCTTGATCTTGGAGCGGGTGAAGGTGAGACCGTGCGAATCCTGAAATCCCTGGGAATAAATGCACATGGAGTGGATCTTTCACCACGGAGCAGGGATGTACAGAAAGGAGATTTTCTGAACCTTGACTACACAGCAGAGAGTATGGATCTTTGCATCAGCCAGTGTGCATTTTTTGTCAGCGGAGATCAGCAAAAAGCTGTTTCAGAATGTTGGCGTGTATTGAAAAAAGGCGGATTACTCGTGTTGTCAGATCTGGATCAGGGAAATCTTGTAGAGGTTGTTAAATGTACAGGATTCTGCATTCTTCACCAGGAAGACCAGACGGCTCTCTGGAGGGAATATTATCTGGAAGCAATCTGGAATGATTCATTCTGCTGCGAGGAGTATAAGCTTCTGCAGAAGCAGTATAAAGGAAAAAAGCTAAGTTATACGGCAGTGATTGGCAGAAAGGAGTAGCATATGGACCTTTATGAAAGAATAGCGGAACTTGGGAGCATGGGATATCATTGTTCGCAGATGATGATGATCATGACGCTGGAAACCATAGGTGAAGAAAATCCACAGCTTGTAAAAGCTCTGGGTGGTCTTGGCGGAGGAATCGGTTATTGTGGAGATATATGCGGATGTCTGACAGGAGGTGCCTGTGCGATAGGATATTTCCTTGGCAACCTGGCACCGGAGGAGAAAGAAGATGTTCAGATGAAACCGGCTGTGCAGGAACTGTATCAGTGGTTCCGTGAAAAGACGGAAGAAGAATTCGGAGTGTTTTATTGTAAAGATATCACACATCTGGACTGGGGAGTGATCATGGAGAGATGTCCTGCACTCATCGCAGAGACATACATGAAAGTTATGGAAATACTGACAGAACGGGGGATAATTGAAGTTTGATTACAATTGGTAAAACGAAAAGCGTCTGTCCGGTATGTATGAAGGTACTTCCGGCTAAAAAATGTATAGGTGAAGAGGGGATTTATCTGACAAAGGAATGTGATCTTCATGGGAAATTCCGGACACTGATCTGGGAGGGAAGTGTAGCAGATTACCTCTCCTGGGGAAGAGAAAATCTGTCTGCTGAGACTCCTGTAAATCCAAAGAGTAAAGAAAAGGCCTGTCCGAATAATTGCGGGCTCTGCGAGGAACATGAACGAAAAGGCTGCTGTATGGTTCTGGAAGTTACAAAGCGCTGCAATCTTCATTGTCCGGTCTGTTTTGCTTCGGCAGGTGAAAGTCAGGAGAAAGGAGATCCTTCTATCTGTGAAATAGAAAAACAGTTTGATTTTCTGATGGAGCATGGAGGTCCGTTTAATATACAGCTTTCAGGCGGTGAGCCGACGATGAGAGATGATCTTCCTGAAATCATACGTATGGGAAGAGAAAAAGGTTTTACATTTTTTCAGCTGAATACTAATGGGATCCGCCTTGCAGAGGAAGAGGAATATGCCAGAAAACTGAAAAAAGCGGGACTGAACACGGTGTTTCTTCAGTTTGACGGAGTGAGTGATGATGTTTATCGGACGCTTCGTGGACAGGATATGATGGAAGTGAAGAAGAAAGCTGTCCGGAACTGTTCCGAGGCGGAGCTTGGAATTGCTCTGGTACCGGTCATTGCCCCCGGAGTGAATGATATGCAGGCAGGGGATATCCTGAAGTTTGCTCTGGATCATATGCCATTCGTACGAGGGGTACATTTTCAGCCAATCAGTTATTTTGGCAGGTGTTCACAGGAACGCCCGCAAAATCCGATCACGATACCGAGGATGTTGAAGCTGATCGAGGAACAGACAGAGGGACTCATGAAAGCAGAGGATTTTGCCGGAGGCGGAGCTGAGAATCCATACTGTTCTTTTCATGCGAGTTATCTGAGAAAAGGTGAGAGAAAATTAAAGCTTCTTGAAAAGAAATCCGGAAAAGGATGTTGTTGTACAACCAGTGATGATTCCAGACAGTATGTTGAGAACCAGTGGAGCTACAGTACAAAAACTTATGATGAGGGTGAGATGACGCAGACAGACGCACTGGATGAGTTTCTGAATCGGGTTCATAATGAGACCTTTGCAGTATCAGGAATGCTTTTTCAGGATGCCTGGAATCTGGAACTTGACCGTCTGAAACGCTGCTATATCTGTGAAGTGGATTCGGAATATGGTATGGTACCGTTTTGTGCCTACAACCTGACTAATTCGAAAGGAACATATTTATACAGAAAGTGAAACGAACCAATATTGATGAAATGATCTGTAAGCAGGAAGGTATTGTAGAAGTTACGAGAGAAGCACTAAATAAAATACAGCTTGCTAAACTGAATGCTGTTCTGAAAAGAGAAAAAGAACGAGAGGGATTTTACAGGAATCTGCCGGAAAAACTGGAAAATCTGGATGCTTTGAAAACATTTCCGTTTACGACAGAGTCGGAGCTGGCGAAAAACAGTGGAAGGATGCTTCTGTGTTCACAGGGAGAAGTCCAGAGAGTAATCTCAGAACAGACGAGTGGAACAACCGGTGCCGGTAAACGTGTATTTTACACAGAAAGAGACTGTGAACATACGATAGAGCTTTTTATGGCGGGACTTGGTGAGTTTATTTATCCTGGAAGTACGACTATGGTTGCCATGCCGTTTTCCGGTCCCTTCGGTCTTGGAGAACTGATCGCGGAGGCCATCAGGCGTATAGGCGCAAAACCTCTCCTGACCGGAACTGGCAGAACTTACGGCGAACTAAAAACAATTCTGGAAAAAGAGCAGCCGGATACTTATGTCGGTATGCCGGTGGCACTGCTTTCCATGCTCAGAATGTGTGGAAAAGGCAGTATAAAAAGAGCTCTGGTATCTGGCGATGCCTGTCCGGAAACAGTGATGAATGCGATAGAAAAAATTCTGGAAACACAGCTCTGGCCGCATTATGGTTCCAGAGAGATGGGGCTTGGCGGAGCCATTTGCTGTGCTGCTCATGATGGCATGCATATGCGGGAAAATCATTGTATTATGGAAATCATAGATGAAAAGGGAAACGTACTTCCTGATGGAGAATGGGGAGAACTGGTGATCACAACCATTGGAATGGAGGCACAGCCTCTGATCCGGTACCGGACCGGAGACTGTACACGTATTATTCCGGGAAGATGTATCTGTGGAAGTGAAGTAAAGCGCCTGGATTTTGTGAAGCGGATCAGTCAGCCCGGAACGATCAGAGAGATGGATGATGTGTTGTTTCAGATTCCGGAACTGGTAGATTACAGTGTCAGGATCACAGAAGACAAAAAAGAAATTACAGCACTTCTCACATCAGACAAAGGAATGGAATCACTCAGGAATGTTCTGACAGACGGAGATACCATATCTCTGAATTGCAGAAAAGCAGAATGGAAAGATACAGCCTTATATTCTGCAAAACGCGTGATACTCTATTATACCGGATAATATGGACCACCACAACAGGAATTATTTGTATGCTCCATCATCTTACCTCCCAAGGAAAAAATACCGGGCTATCCATCAGGACAGTCCGGTATTTTTAAATTCTAATTATTCACAAAGTTTGGAAAATTCGTCAGCTACAAACTGAACTTTTGGTCCAATGATTACCTGTACGGAAGTTTTGCCAGGTTTGATAACACCAGCAACACCAGCAGATTTGATTACTTTATCACTGACTGCAGTAATATCTTTTACTTCAAGTCTTAATCTTGTGATGCAGTTGTCAATGCTTGTGATGTTTTCTTTTCCGCCACAGCCTTCGAGGATTTTTGCTGCGATTGCTGTGTAATCGTTGCTTCCTAATTCAACTTTTTTCTCTGCTTCAAGATCGTCGTCATCTTCTCTACCAGGAGTTTTCAGATCGAATTTCTTGATTGCAAACTGGAAGGAAAATATTTGAAACTGCCTAAGATGACGGCTGTCAGAATGAAGCTTCACCGTCCGATATCAGAAAAATGGAAACTGAAATCTGTGACAGTCAGCAGGGAGCCATCCGGAAAATACTTTGCCAGTCTTGCTGAGAGCTTCGATGCAGTATGCGTGGAAGATCTGAATCTGAAAGGGATGGCAGGAGGACTTCATCTTGGAAAAGGTGTACATGATAATGGATATGGCCTGTTTCTGTCTATGCTGGAATATAAACTGGAGGAACGAGGAAAATATCTGATCAAAGTAGACCGTTATTTTGCATCCAGTAAGATTTGCAGTGTATGCGGAAATAAAAAAGAAGAATTGTCTTTATCTGATAGGATTTATTACTGTGAATGCGGTAACAGAATGGACCGCGATGCAAATGCAGCAGTTAATATCATGAATGAGGGAAAAAGAATCTTTGCAGAATGTGCATGACAGCACAATAAGAAGTCCGTAACCGGACTAATAAAAATCGCGGGGCACGCGAGGATAGCTTGTAGATACTTGGCTCTGTAGAGCCATTGAGCAAGAAGCCCCCACTTCAAAATCAGAGATTTAAGTGGTGGGAGCATGTCACTAAGCCCTTCAGATGATTTTGTTTTAGCTTAATTTTATCCAAGTTATGCTTATATTTAATTACGACTTTTCCAGTCTCGATAGACAGAATGTCAAGAAACTTGAAAAGAAAATAGTCATTGGCATATTCATTGATATGAGAGTATACATGGTCCTTTATAGAACGTAATTGCCCAACTTCTATATCATCGTCCTTAAATATATAAATTAATCTATTATTTGATAAAGTGGCATCATATCGTCCCGATCTGTTATTGGAAAAAAACATTTTGTGTCGTTTATCAATGAATTGTCCCTGATAAGCAGATATACCTATAGATTCCCAAAAGAATTCATTATTGTCATGATAATCAATGTCAGTACGATATACTTCGATTCTTGGAGGAAGTATTTCTTTATTATGGAGTACTAGCGGAAAATAGTGGCTTAATTCTTGTAAGAATTCCCATTCTATTTTACTTATAAATTCATATATTTTGTCTGCCTTTAGATAGTTATCGTTATAATGCGTTATTGAATAATTTTTGTAAGCACCGGAGGCGTTACTTTTTTTTGTTAAAGATTGAACAGCGAATCCACGTTTGTCTTTATAATTACATGAGATTAAAGAATTAAGTTCTTTCATTTTGAGCTCTGACAAATAAATATTAAATTGTAGAGACAAATAGCCTGAATTAATATTACATATTTTCAATGTAAAATAATCTATGCTTTTTTCGAGAGGGTGATTTTGGAATTCAAAAATACCACAATCAGTAGTTTCGTACCAACATAATAATGTTGAATCCATTTGATCTATTTTTTTACATAGTTCTTCTAATCCATTTGGGGCAGTCAAAAAACGGTTTGATGTTCTATTTTTTAAAAGATATTTTACACCAGATTGCAATTTGTGAATATCTTCTCTTCTAATCAAATCTGAAATAGTGACAAAATATAAATTGAACATTTTATTTTGTGGTATTGAATTATCGTGTTTATCCAGGTTATGATAATTTTTAAAAACATAATCAAAATATTGTTTTTGAAATTTCCCTTTCTTTCCGGGTAATAAAGATAATAATTTAGCTCTGCTATATGCATAAAAATAGGTATATTTTTCTATTTGTTCTTTGTGTTTTAAGCCATAGTATCTCAAAGAAAAAGTCACTCCTGATATGTACATGTTTTTTATTCATATTATAGCTTTTAAGGGGAATATTATCTATAAAAAATGATATGTTTTTTCAAAATTCTTGACATATATAAAGTGTTTTGCTAATATAATAATATAAATGTTTTGTGGTGAAACATTATTCCCAAGACGCTTGTTATATCAGGTATGCAAGAAGAGGCGTAAAGCGGGGATTTATTCAGGAAGTCTGCACCTGTACCTGAGAGTGAAAACGAAAAAGAACGTAGTCAATAAAAGAAGATATTATGGAAAGGTCTGAGGATATTACCTTAGACCTTTTCTCATATGAGGAGTTATGCCAAAAAATGAAAAATATTTGCGGTTAGCCAAAAGTAGAAAAAATAAGCCGCTTGATATTGATCTACAGAAAATTGCAAAAGAGTATGAAAAACTTCTGCATAAAAAATTCTCTTATTTATTTCAGGGAAATTTGAAAGTGGATTTCCAATTTAAGAAAGAAAATTTTTATCATTTACTTGGGTTTCATAAATTAACAGATGTGACAGTAGTGAGAATGGTGGAAACTCATCAAATGAAAAGAGAAACTTTTTTTGAATATGTACTATCTGGAAGAATCGGTTTAGATAAGACCGATAAGAATATTGTAGATAGTGATATTATAGTTAATATTTGTGATACCAAAAAGAAATCAGACTTAGGAGAGATAAAAGCAAATCGTCTTGCCGTTTTTAGTGAAAAAAATATATTAGAATTGCTGTTAAGTGATCCAGTAATAGACTTTGATGATTCAGATAAAATTTTCTTTAAATTACATAAAGAAAAAATGCGAAACTTAAATTTATTCGTGGGCTTTGATGCACAGAAAAATCAGCATTTTATTTCTACATTCTTTCTTGAAATGATAGCTGACAAATTTAAGATAAAAAAGGATGGAACTCCACAATCAGTTATATATATATTATCCAGAAGAATAATTAATACGACGAACAATGAAACTGAAGATTTTATGATTAAATGGGAGAATGTCCGAAAAGAATTGCTTGAGTTACCATGTTATCGAGCACAACGTCGTTTAAAAACCTGGATTAATAGTCCTCATATTCAAACAATAGATGTAGAATATAATATAGATGAGCAGCAGAAAATGTTGAAGAAATATGATAAAGAAAAGAAGAAATTACAGCGCTTATATCACATATTAGAATTGATAAAAGATTTAAATGGAAAGGATACAAAAGAACATGCAATTTTAGAATTAATGGAATATGACATAGATGCAGAAGTTGAAGAAGAAATTGTTGAGTATATAGAGAAAGATGCAGGCAAAGTAAAAGAACAATTGGATAGAATTGAACATAAAGCCTCCTCATTGGAGAATAAAATGTCTAAATTTAAGCAGTTTCTTCCAGAATTACGATTGCTTGAATTCGAAGAAGTTAAATATATATATCAACAATATTTACCAGAATTTAAGATAGAGTATGAGATTGTATCTCAAATGATTAGAGACGAGAAAATATATCAGAAAACCTTGAATCCAGAAAAGTTTAAAGAATATTATAATAATTACAAAGATGGGATGGAAATAGTCTATGAAGAAATTGCAGCAAGTGTAAATCCTGAAGAATCTTTTTGATGACTACATAAGCAATAAAATAGAAAAATTAGGACCTGATACGTATTTGTTTTTTATTAGACGTGAAAAAACCTGTGACTTACCTGTGACAAGGGAAAAAACGGTAGCGGAAACCTCCTTTCTATGCGGGTTCAGGGGCAGGGGTGAAAGTTCGAATCCTCTAACGCACGCTATGTCGAAAGGCTGGAAACCTTGAAAAATCAATGGTTTCCGGCCTTTTTTGTGCTTGTTAATTTAAGTTCGAACCTGTGATTTCCTTATCTGAAGTGATTTTAGTAACCAAAAGTGTATTGCAGTTGGCAAAACAGGATTGGATTACAGTTATCCGAAGTTTGGTGCTGTATATCATTGTTTTTGCGGAGATGTTGAAACAATAAAAAGGTATTGTGATGTTGGAGTAAAATATTTTGGAATTGGTGGGAAAATATTTTATGAAAATGAGCTGAAAGAGACAGTTCGTTTTATGCCGGAAGATAGCCTTGTACTTGAGACGGATGCTCCGTATATCAGGATTCCAGATATGAAAGGACCAAATACATCGCTTTCATTATGGGATATTGCAGAGCGGATAGCGCTTGTTCGAGGAACTACAACAGAAAAAATAATTGAACTGACGACAAGGAATGCAGAGCGATTATTTGATACTGGATATGGTGATGTGTAATGTGATGAGAAGAGAGAGGATAAGTTATGGGAGACAGAGAAAACAAAAAGATTTTGCTTGTGGACATAAAGAAATATAGAATTACTGAGAAACTAAAAGATGCATGTATATCAATGGGGTTTGAAAAAAGTAACATATTTGTGACTTCAGAGGCTGAAGCAGAAGATTTTTCGGATTTTTTCGAGTATTACTATGTTACAGCAGGAAATACATTTGAAATTTTAAAGGAGATAAGGATTAAAAAACTTTCAGGTTTAATAAAAAGAAGTATGTTAGAAAATAATGCAACTTATATCGGCAGCAGCGCCGGTGCAATGCTTGCCAGAATCGATGTTCGCCTGGCATTGGATTTTGACAGAGATACGGAGGATCTTGATGATTATAGGGCATTGTCCTTATTTAATGGGACAGTTATTCCTCATTATTCAAAAGCAGATCTCAGACGTTACATTAAAAATACAGATTCTGATGTTCTTGCAGGATATGACAAAATATATTCAGTGAATGATAATGAAGCTCTGATTGGTGAATTTGAAAAAAATAGAAATGTTGATTTTCAGAGATTTTCTATTACCAGATGATCTATTATTAAATAACTGTGGAACTTTTAAATGCAGCTCCACAGTTTATTGGCGAAAACGGCCGATTTTTTAAATACGGGTTTTGAGGTGGTTTTTTATCTTCGGAAATAGGCGAAAAATTGTATTGACACTGGTAGTGGGCCAGAGTAGAATAAAAAAACAGAAAAGAAAAATTTTTGTAAAGCTGTTTGTTTGATACAAGCAGCTTTTTTCAAAAGAAAAAGTGAACAATAACAAAAATATAGAATACCTGAAACACAGGTGAACCTATCAGGAGGAAAAAACAATGCCAGGATATCTGATCAAAGATACAACAAAAGAGGAACGTAAACAGATCGTGGAGGAATCTCTTGGAAATATTTCTGCGAACTGTGATGGCTGTATGGCGAGACTCGCGGATATGTATCAGGATTATATTGATGGGAAGAAGGAGATCCGTGAGATCAATATGGAATTCAATGCCAGATATGTCCGTGGAGATATGGACAAAGAGGAGAAAAAAAGCTGCCCGATGTAGGGAACGGAGATTGACAGTACCATGGACCAAAATGAAGTAAAATATGATAAGTTGCTGAAGATCAAAACCACCGGTCGTGACGATTCCAGATCGGATCAGTACTGTTATCCATACGAGCCAACGCCGTACGGGGTGCTGGAACGGCTGGCTTATTGTGGATATCTGGGGAAAAAGAATCATCTGATCGACTACGGATGTGGAAAAGGCAGAGTGGATTTTTTTCTGGCGTGGCAGGTCAGATGCCGGACTACAGGCGTGGAGTACGATGAACGTATGACAAAAGCCGCAGAAGAAAACAGGCAGCGGGCTGTTTCCGGGACAAAAACATCATTTATACTGGAGAATGCGGCCCTTTTTCAGGTACCGGAATCCGCAGACAGATTTTATTTTTTCAATCCCTTTTCTGTGGAAATACTGAGAAGCGTCATCGGCCGCATCCGGGAATCCTGGTATGAAAAAACAAGAGAAATGCTACTGTTTTTCTATTATCCATCTGACGAATATATTTCATATCTGATGACCGTAGAGGAACTGGAATTCCTAGACGAGATCGACTGTCAGGATCTTTTCGACGGAAAAAATCCCAGGGAGAGGATATTGGTATTTCAGATGGGAGAGGAGTAAAAACAACATGATAAAACTGATCGCAACAGACGTAGACGGAACTTTTGTAAAAGACGGGACCATGACTATCAATCCGGAATATATGACAGTAATCCGGAAGCTGACTGAGCTGGGAATCACCTTTGTGGTGTGTTCCGGGCGGCAGTATGACAGTGAGAGGAAGCTATTTGAGCCGGTGAAGGATCTGGTGTATTTTGTGTCAGATGGCGGTACGGTGATCCGGAAGAATGATAAGATCCTGAAGGTACATACACTTCCGGATGAGGTTTGGAAACGCATGCATCATATGGTGAAAGAAAAAATGCTGGAATGTGACTGCTTTATTGCCACACCGGAGTGCTGCTATGCGGAGAATGAGAATGGAAGGATGTTCCGGTGGTTGCGGGATTCCTATGGCTATGATATGAGAAAAGTGGATGATCTTTCTTCTCTTCAGGGAAAACAGGTGCTGAAATTCTCTGTCTATCACCCGGAACGGTGCGAGGAGCTTTGTGCCCCGTATTTTACACCGGCATGGAGGGATAAGGTAACGCTGGCGGCTGCCGGAAAAGAATGGATGGACAGTACACCGCCGGAGGGCGAAAAAAGTACAGCTGTTGAATTTATCCAGCAACAGTTAGGAATTTCTCCGGAGGAAACCTGTACATTCGGAGATAACCTCAACGATATTGCCATGCTTCAGAAAGCGGGAAGGAGTTATGCGGTAGCTAACGCCAGAGCGGAAGTGCAGGCAGCAGCCAGGGAAGTATGTCCGTCATACAGTGAAGATGGAGTTTTACAGATCCTGAAAGGGATTGTTTCTGAAAGCGGAAAATAATAAAGATACATAAAATATGTGCTTTCGATAAAGAAAAGTCACCGGCCAGGGGTTGACTTTTAAAAACAATTCTGTTAAATTGAAAAAAATTGAAAATTTTAATTCCATGAGGGAGTAGTTCGCACGTAAGTGTGATTTGTCAACAGACCCGGTTTTTTCTGAAAAACCTGGCAAATCTTAAAGAATGAGACTCATGTATGCTTTGTTATATTTTATTGCAGCAGGGCATACATGGGTCTTTTTTATGTAACAAAAGAATGCCGGAAAGAATTTTTTCAGCAGGGCGTGCGACAATGAATCTCCAGGTTGTGGGAAATAAAAACAGAAAGTGAGAAGAAAAATGGAAAATCTGGTAAACAGTTCACCGCTGATCCTTGTGTTAGTTTTTCTTGTGATCGGCTTTGTGTTCCTGATGAAGGGTGCGGATTTCTTTGTAGAAGGAAGCTCCAGTATCGCAAAAAGGCTGAAGGTGCCGCCGATCATCATCGGTCTTACTATTGTGGCAATGGGAACATCTCTTCCGGAAACCGCAGTCAGCGTTACAGCGTCACTGGTTAATAACAATGAGCTTGCGGTCAGCAATGTGGTAGGTTCCAATATTTTTAATCTGATGGTAGTTGTTGGAGTCTGTTCCATCCTGACGCCGATCCTTGTACAGAAGGAAACCATCAGGAGGGATATTCCGTTTTCCATGATCTGTGCGCTCCTTCTTCTGGGGCTGGGGATCCTGGCAGCAGGAGATACGATCGGAATGAGACTTGGTCATCTGGATGGAATGATCCTGCTGGGATTTTTTGCAGGCTATATTGTGGTAATGATCCAAAGTGCCATGAAGGCCAGGGCAGCAGGAAAAAATGTGGACATGGAAGGAATGGAAGAGCTGGAAGAAGAAATTGGCATCCTTTCCTGGCCGAAGAGCATCCTTTTTATTGTGGGAGGCGCACTTGCCATTGCCTTTGGCGGAGATCTTACTGTGGATGCTGCCAGCCGCATTGCCATTGATCTTGGAATGAGCCAGACACTGGTGGGACTGACCATTGTTTCTATCGGAACTTCCCTTCCGGAGCTGGTGACTTCCGTGGTTGCAGCCAGAAAGAACGAAGTGGATATGGCTGTGGGAAATGCGGTAGGCTCCAATATTTTTAATATCCTGATGGTTCTCGGAGTTGCATCTGCCATCAATCCGGTGGCACTGATCCGGGAAAATATTATTGATATTGTCATACTTATCGTGTTCTCGCTGATCGTGTGGATCTATGCGGCCACAAAGCAGAGAATCAGCCGGAAAGAGGGAATTTCCATGGTGTGTATGTACCTGATCTATGCGGGGTATATTATCTGGAGATAAAATACCGGAACGAGGATAAGAGAGAAAGACTGTACGGGAATTTTATAGAGGGTACAGAAGATAAGAATACACAAAATATAGAAAATACAGAAAAAGGAAGCTCTTTTTATCCGGAAGAGCTTCCTTTTTTTGCGGGTATATTTATTTAATAGGAAGTCCATGCAAAGTGTTATATGTGGAAGATGCGGTATAAAGGAGAACTTTTATGTGGAAAGTAACAGGTTATACAAAAACAGGAGAACGAAATCGAAAGAGCGGACTTAAGTGTCAGGAATGTGCGTGCTACATGGAAAATGAGGAGGAAGGAATCCATGTGATCACAACGATCCAGGGGGAACTTTACGATCTGTGTGAGAAATACAATGTAGGACTTGAAAAGCTCCATTCCACACTTATGGGACTTGCAGTAGATGCATAATTTTCTGCCAGGGTTTGAGGTCATTATTTATAACGGGACAAGTTACAGATGGGCGATGCATCTGTGTATCATTAATATACTGAAAGAAGGGATGGGAGATCAATATGATTGACGGGTATGAATTTCTATGTCAGAATAAGTAAAAAAAGCAGAGAGTACGATTTGGAAAAGGGGTACTGAAATGAAACAAAAAATCCTGGAAGTTTGTGTGGATTCTGTGGAGTCTGCACTTGCGGCAGAAAGAGGCGGAGCAGACAGGCTGGAACTTTGTCAGAATCTGGTGATCGGAGGAACAACACCCAGCCCGAAATTATTCGAAACAATCCGGAGATACAGTAAAATTCCAATTCATGTTCTGCTGCGGCCACGTTTCGGAGATTTCTGTTATACACAATATGAATTTGAAATGCTCCGTGAGGAAGTTACCATGTACCGTAAACTGGGAGCGGAAGGTGTGGTAATCGGCATGCTTTTGCCGGAGGGAACCCTTGATATCCGGCGCATGGAAAAACTGATGGAAGCGGCAGAGGGAATGCCAGTTACTCTTCATCGGGCATTTGATGTTTGCAAAGATCCGAAAGCAGCTCTTAAGCAGGCCACGGAACTTGGAATTCAGACCATTCTTACATCCGGACAGCAAAACAGTGCGTTAAAAGGTGCGCCCTTGTTAAAAGAACTGAAAGAGCAGGCAACCGGAAGAATTCAGATCCAGGCAGGCGGAGGAATCTGTGCGGAAGTAATCGAAAAACTTTATCCGCTCTGTGGAGTAACTGCATATCATATGTCCGGAAAAACAGAACTGGACAGCAAAATGGAGTATCGGAAAGAGGGAGTCAACATGGGGTTGCCGTCTCTCAGTGAATATACCATTTACAGAACCAGTGAAGCGGCTGTGCGGGCAGCAAGAAATGTTTTGGACAGATAATTTTGGGCAAAATCATTTCCCTCTGTGTTCCTTCCGGTATTCTCCGGGTGTTATACTATAAGTTTTCTTAAACAATCGCATAAAATGTTCCGGATTTTCGTATCCGGTCAGTTCGCAGATGGAGTTGATACTGAGCGAGGTCTCCCGCAGTGCGCGGCTGGCCTGGCTTAGTTTCAGCTCTTTTATGATGGTAAGGAAAGTACGGCCGGTGCCTTCCTTAATCAAGGTGCTGAAGTGAGAGGTACTGTATCCGAAATGGGCAGCGGTATCATGAAGGGTAGCGGTACGGTAATTCTGACTGAGATAATTCAGGATTTCCGGAATACTGCTGTTGCCTGCGGTTTTGGTGAGGATGGATTCGATATCATTCTCGTGATAACGGAGCAGCTGTGCCCAGAGCATCATCAGTTCCGCATTGAGAAAGGCGGAACGATACCTGGCATGAAGCATATATTCAATGTAGAGATCCTCCAGGGTGGAAAGAATCCGTTCATCTTCACCGGCATGAAAGATCAGGAAATTTCCTTCTGTTTTCTGATACAGCACATGGGAGAAAAATTTCGCCAAGGCACTGTCTGCGGCCATTGACTGAAAGAAAGTACTCTGGAAAGTGGAAGACCGGACAATAATATTAAAGGCCAGGCTGTCATCAAAAACACCCAGGCTGTGGCTGGTATTTGGAGGGATAATACAGATATCTCCGGTGTGCAGGGTATGATGGATTCCCTGAATCTGATTGCTGACAGTTCCGTCATAGACACAGAGAATCTCAAAAAAGTCATGTTTATGTGTAAACTCCGGTGTGTAGCGGAAATGTTTGCTGATCACGATATTTTCCGGAATATTGGCAAAAACATCGTTTTCTCCCATAGATGGAAACCAGGGCTCCTCCTGGAGTTCCGGCACATACAGACGCCGGTCCTGAATATAAGCAGGATCCAGACTCTTCAGATACTCCCGGAATGTTTCCGGATGTTCTGTTCTTTGAAGGTATGTATTTCTGTAAAAAATTTCATCTTCCGTATATTCTGAGAGATATCGATGAAAATCTTTTTTGGAGATCTGCATAAAGTTTTCCTTTCCAGTTAAAAAGTCTTTTGTTCAGTATATCATATCCAAATCCTGAGAACGAAAAAAATGTCAGTATTTTTCCGTAAAAATGACACTTGAAGAACAGGTGTCCGAAACGTTAAGATAAAAAGCAGAAAGAAACAAAGGCCCGGTAACAGGGGGCTGAGAGAAATAGAAAACAGCAGATTATCAATGTGTGAGAGGAGAAAAAACATGGCAGAAGTAAGCATTGATTTAAATATGGTACGCGTTTCCAATGAAGAGTTTCTGAAAAAAGCAGCAGACTGCGCGCCACAGTTAAAAGAAACTCTGGTACGCCCGGTTGAAATTGTGGATATCCGTGAGAATGACGGTGTATATCCGGAGGTGCTTCACAGAGATTCTGTGGATAACCTGAAAAATTATCATATGAAAAAAGGCGATAAGCTTTGCCTGGATTTTGGAGATCATCAGGTTGGATATGTGACACTGAAACTTGCCTCTGTGGGAAGCCCGCAGGATGCACCGGCATTTTTTAAACTGAAATTCGGCGAGATCGCAAAAGAGATGACTGAGAAATCCGAGGATTATGATGGCTGGATCAGCCGTGGCTGGATTCAGGAGGAATGGTTCCACATTGATGTACTTCCTGCAACACTGGTACTTCCAAGAAGATATGCTTTCCGTTATCTGGAGATTGAAACCATTGATACTTCCATGAAATGGCAGCTGGTAGTAGAGGATGTTGTATGCCGCAGCGTTTCCTCTGTAAGCATGTCTGATGTAAAACCGGTTGAGACTGAGGATGAGATGGTGAAGAAACTGGACCGTGTCAGCCTTCGTACCCTTCATAACTGCATGCAGGATGTTTTTGAGGACGGACCGAAGAGAGATCGCCGTCTGTGGCTTGGAGATCTGAGACTGCAGGCTCTGGCAAACTATGAAACATTCAAAAACTATGACCTTGTAAAACGCTGCCTGTATCTGTTTGCAGGTCAGACAAAAGATAACGGACAGGTAAGCGCCTGCTTGTTTACAGAGCCAGAGGTCATTGCGGATGATACGTTCCTTCTGGATTATTCCATGTTCTTCGGAGCAACTCTGTATGACTATTATCAGGCATCCGGAGATATGGAAACGCTGAAAGAACTCAGCAGATGTGCGTATCGTCAGATGGAAGTTGCCGCAGAGCAGTTTGATGAGAAACACATTCTGAAAGAGCAGGATGGCTTCTGGGGATTCATCGACTGGACAGAAGGACTGGACAAACAGTGTGGAGTTCAGGGTGTTTATATTTACTGTGCAAAACGTGTAAAGAAAATTGCCGAGATCCTTGGAGATGAGGAAGAGGTATCCAGACTTTCTGAGGAAATCCGTCTGAAAACAGAAGCTTCCTGGAAGTATCTCTATGATGAGAAACAGGGACTTTTTGTAAGCGGAAAAGAGCGCCAGGTTAACTATGCAAACCAGGTATGGATGATCCTTGCCGAAGTTGCAGATGTGGATACATGCAGTGCCATCCTTGACAGAGTCATTGCGCTGAAGCCGGAAAAAGGCATGGTTTCTCCGTATATGAACCATCATTTTGTAGAAGCGCTTCTTCTTACAGGAAAGAAAGATCAGGCAATGGATTACATGAAATATTACTGGGGAGGAATGATCGGCCACGGTGCAGATACATTCTGGGAACTTTACAATCCGGAAAAT
The DNA here is from genome assembly GCF_018785655.1 of Blautia sp. MCC269. Classification (NCBI taxonomy): domain Bacteria; kingdom Bacillati; phylum Bacillota; class Clostridia; order Lachnospirales; family Lachnospiraceae; genus Blautia; species Blautia sp. MCC269. Next base: position 52,198 of record NZ_WQQE01000013.1, read on the forward strand.
CCGGCAGAGTCCCCATATGGTTCCAGCATTGTAAACAGTTACTGCCATGCATGGAGCTGTACACCGACTTATCTTCTGAGAAAATATTTCTGAGAACGAATCGTACCATAAATATATAGAAATAAAAAAGAAAGAAGTCCGTACCGGAACATCAGTGAAATGTCTGGTACGAACTTCTTTTATTTTTCTGAATTATCTGTGGAATGGTGTTTCGGGGACATATCATCGCTGTCTGTCATGAGATATTTCCGGACTGCAAAAAGAATGGCAATACCGAGAATACCGATCAGGGTCTGGGTAGGCTGAAGATGTTCTACCACCATCTGTCTTGCTGTGGCGAAAAGGAGAACTTCCACAACTGTCTGGGCGGAATGGCGGCAGAGCATTTTTACAAACTCAACACCGACCACAAGGGAAAGTGCCTGGGCAAGAAAAGTTGTAAAAAAATCGGTGTCCATATGCATGACAGAAGTGCCGGCGGTTGTAAGAATCAGCCGGAGACCAGACAGGGCGATAACGATAAGAATTACAATGGACAAAACAACCTCAGTGTAACGAGCTACGTTATAGATCAGTTCATTAAAATGTTTGCGGATTTTATGGTTGACTGCGGATCGGTTATTCATGTGAGATTATCCTTTCTTTGGATGGTCGATAAAACGGGTTGAAAAATAGCCAAATGTACAGGCGATCACAAGCATACAGGGCAGGAACAGCCAGAAGCGCTGCTGACTTAAGGCATTGAACCATGGAGAACCAGCCTGAAGAGTCATGATAACGGGCATATGCCACAGATAGATTCCATACTGGTTTCTGGCCACAAAATACAGTGGACGGAAAAACGGAAAGTCCATTTCCGGAAGTATGGAAAACCCGACAAGCAGAACAGAAAGGAGAACCGCCAGGATGGAATGGGAGGGATATCCCACTGCACTGGCACCATAAAGCCTGTGATTGCTGTAGTAAAAAATCCATATCAGAATCAGCACGATGCTGATAATGGAAGTAGGAAGACCAAGCTTCAGACGGTGTTCCTGGATCTTTTTTCCGGCATGCTTCCAAAATGCGGCAGCAGCCATTCCCAGGACAAAATTATCCAGAGAGGAGAATACCTGCCGTTCGTATACAAAATATATGGAAGTATCAGAAATCCCTCCTGCGCGGAGATACCGGACAATTAAGATTCTGCAGAAAACGGTAAACAGAATCGCCGCAATGGAAGAGATAAGCCAGTTTTTTTTGACTGCACGGTAGAGAAGCGGGGCAATCAGGTAAAACTGGAAGATTACGCCCATAGTCCATAGGGCACCGTTAATGGAACCATGTGTAACCGGGGAGAGATTTTCTGTAAAAGTATAGTAGGCAAAGAGATGCCGGAATCCATCACTGCCAATCAGACGGGTTGACATAAAGATCAGCAGCACGGTAACACAGACGTAATACTGGGGCATAATGCGGCGGCATCTTTTTTTCATAAAAGAACCCCAGTTTGGGAGGTGCCCTCTTTCCTCGGCAGAAGCCAGGGAAAGATAGATTCCATATCCACTGAGAAGGAAAAACAGAGTTACACCAACTTCTCCGCCAAAGGAAAGAAATGTATGGATGGCAGTGTGTGCATGCCAGGGCTTCCCGGACAGCGTATAACAGTGATACAGCATAATGTAGAGAATTGCTCCGGCCCGAAGCAGATCAATATTTTTGATTCGTTTCATGGTAATTCCTTTCAAAATAAATACGTCTGCCCCGCAATCTGACAGGACAGACAGAGATAAATTCAGTATATCATGAACCGGTGGGAATGCAAAGGGAAAACACCGGGTGGAAAGCAATTACGGCAAGGTTGCGGATATTTTTTTGGACTGATATAATCAGGTGGGAGGAAAAAACAATGATAAACTGTTTATTTGTGGGAATGGGAGGCTTTATAGGTTCTGTATGCAGATATCTTCTGGGATTACTGCCAGTGGAAAACAGTCAGGGCTTTCCGGTAAAAACATTGATTATAAATGTAACAGGCGCATTTGTAATTGGGATTATCGCTGCATCTGCGGCAAAAAATACATCGCTGAATCCAGGGCTTGTACTGTTTCTTAAAGTAGGAATCTGTGGCGGGTTTACCACATTTTCTACTTTTGCATATGAGACAGGGGCGATGATGGAAAAAGGCCAGATTGGATTGGCACTTCTTTATGTGATTTTAAGTGCTGTTTTCGGTGTGCTGGCTGTTTTTGCCGGACAGATGCTTGTGAGATAAGGATAAGATAAAAGTGTGAAATGAAAGATCAGGAGGAAAGGGAAAATATGGGAGAACCAAGAATTGACAAAACTATCTATACAGGAAGACCGGAAAATCCGGCGGGCCGTCTGGAGAAGGAGATTGCAGTGTACGATTTTCTGGACAGTCTGGGAGTGGAATATAAAAGGGCGGATCATGAGGCATTGATGACAATGGAGGCATGTGAGGCAGTGGATCAGCTTCTGGGAGCTCAGATATGTAAGAATCTATTTCTCTGTAACCGTCAGAAAACGGATTTTTATCTTCTGCTGATGCCGGGGGAGAAACCGTTTAAAACGAAATTTCTGTCCAAGCAGATTGGAACAGCCAGGCTTTCCTTTGCAGAGGGAGAACAGATGGAGGACTATCTGAATATTACGCCAGGATCCTTAAGTCTGATGGGACTGATCTTTGACAAAGATAAGAAAGTACATCTGGTGATCGACAGAGAAGTTCTGGATGAAGAATACTTCGGATGCCATCCGTGTATCAATACTTCCACTTTGTTAATGAAAACCAGTGATGTAAAAGAAAAAATTCTGCCGGCGCTGGGCCACGAATATCAGGTGGTAGAGCTGCCGACAGAGTAAATAAAATTAACGGATGGGATTAAAGTCCTTTTTATTGGACTCTGATATAATGTAATGGGGACGGTGCTTGACTTCCATATAGGTTTTTGCTATGTACTGTCCCATGATGCCAAGGCAGAAAAGCTGCAGGCCGCCGATGAAAATAATCACGCAGATAGTGGAGGCCCATCCGTCGACCGGATCATCAAAGATCAGCTTACGCAGTACGATAACGATCAGGGCCAGGAAGGAAACACCAGTCATGCTGGTTCCAAACCAGGAAGCAATGGTCAGTGGAGCCTGGGAGAAATTAATGATTCCGCTGATGGCATATTTAAACAGCTTCCAGAAATTCCACTTGGTTTCACCGGCAACACGTTCGATGTTTTTGTAGGGAAGCCAGAGGGTTTTGAAACCGATCCATCCGAAGATTCCCTTGGAGAAACGGTTGTATTCGCTCATAGAGATGATAGCGTCTACCATACTGCGTTTCATCAGACGGAAATCTCTGGCTCCGTCTACGATATCCGCATCGGAAATTCTGTTAATCAGCTGGTAAAATTTCCGGGCAAAAAAGCTGCGGATGGGAGGCTCCCCATCACGGCTGACACGTCTGGTGGCAACACTGTCATATTCTCCGGATTCCAGTTTCTGAAGCATTTCCGGAAGAAGGGCCGGCGGGTCCTGAAGATCAGCATCCATGACCGCAACATAGTCACCACGGGCATTACAGAAACCGGCATACATGGCTGCTTCCTTTCCGAAATTTCTGGAAAAGGAAAGATAGATGACGTGGGGATCTTTTTCTGAAAGTTCTTTTAAAATCTCAAGGGTTCTGTCTCTGGAACCGTCATTCACAAAAATCAGTTCATAATCGCAGTTCATTTCCTGGAGGACAGAAGTAACTTCCGGATAAAAAAGCGGAAGGGATTCTTCCTCATTGAAGCATGGTATAATTAAAGAAATCATTTTTTACCTCGTTTTCTAAGTACACGGTCATAAGGAGGACCGTTCAGGCAGAGAAGAAATTCCGCCTTGTCTTTATGTTACTTAAGGATGGGTATTATCATATCATATCATATCTGACGGAAATCGGCTATAAAACCGCTTATATTTTTCTTGCAAGGGGAAGTTTTTGTGTTAAACTGATAGAAAGAATTGAAAAAAGAAGGATAAGAGGTGGAATATGCTGGGGAAATTTAACAGTTTTATTGAAAAATGGATGGCATTTGTAACGCCTGCCTGCCTCCTTATGGGCGTGCTGTTTCCGGATATCGCAAAACATGGCGTGCCTTATGTAACTTATGCGTTTGCTTTTATGACCTTTATAGGTGCGCTGAAATCCAGGTTCCGGGATGTTGCGGACGTATTTAAGAAGCCGCTTCCGCTGATTCTGATGCTGCTGGTTCTCCATGTACTGGTGCCGGTGATTGCCTGTGGCCTGGGACATCTTTTATTTCCACAGAATATGAATTATATCACAGGGATGGTTCTGGAATTTTCTGTGCCTACCGCAGTGATCAGTCTGATGTGGGTGTCTATTTATAATGGAAACAGCCCACTGTCACTTTCACTGGTTGTTATCGACACAATTCTGGCTCCGTTTCTGATTCCGGTGGCTCTGAAAATTCTGGTTGGTTCCAGCGTGAAGATGGATACCATGGGAATGATGAAAGAACTGGTTTTTATGATTGCACTTCCGGCAGTTCTGGCGATGTGTCTTAATGAGTTCAGTCATGGAAAAGTCATGGAGACCTGGCCAAAAAAACTCGCACCTTTTTCAAAGATATGTCTGATCTTCGTGGTGACCTCCAATTCTTCCAAGGTTTCTCCCTATATGAAACATCTTAACGGGGAGCGGCTGGAAGTAGCTGCGGTAATTCTGCTTCTGGCAGCAGGGGGATATGCCATTGGCTGGGTAATTGCCATTCTTACAAAGCAGAATAAGGAGGCTACGGTTTCCATGATTTACGGATCGGGAATGCGTAATATCAGTGCAGGAGCCGTAATTGCGGGAGCATATTTTCCGGCGGAGGTATTGTTTCCGGTTATGATCGGAACTTTGTTCCAGCAGATTCTGGCAGCTTTTTACGGCAGTATGGTCCGCCGTGTGCAGACGGCCCAGCGAAAGAGGGAAAAGGAGGAAAATTATGGAGTTTCAGCATGAACTGATCATTCCAAATGAGGGACTTCCCTTCAAACTTTTTCTCTTTGAAGGAAGAAACGGGAATTATGTCAGGGAAAAACACTGGCATACATCTATAGAGATCTTTACGGTAATGGAAGGAAGCCTTTTCTTCTATATTGATGAGGTAGAGTATCCTTTGAAGGCAGGAGAGTTTCTGATTATCAATTCCAATGAAGTTCATTCCATTCAGGCACCTGTGCGGAATGAGACTATTGTCTTACAGATCCCTCTGAAACAGTTTACAGATTATTTTACCGCACAGCGGTTTATTCGGTTTCACGGCAGAAATGCAAGGCAGAGAGAAGACGTTTATGCTCCTGTGGTATCAGAACCATCAGAGACGGATAAAAGAATGGTTTCTCTGATTCAGGATCTGTACAGGATTTATCTGTCGAAGGAGACTGGATATGAATTTCGGATCCGGGCTGTGTTTTATGAGATCCTTTATCTTATGGTTTCCACATACCGTGAGACGGAAGTGGAGGAGAGCGAACTGAAAAACAGCCGGAGATTGGATGCTTTGTCAAAAATCACCACTTATATGAGGGAACATTACAGGGAGGATCTGAAGCTTTCCGGCCTTGCAGCCATGTTTGGATATTCGGACGCCTATCTCTCCAGAATGTTCCGGAAGTACGCAAAGGTCAATTTTAAGACATATTTACAGGATATCCGCATGGCATACGCCTACAAGGAACTTCTGAATACAGACCATACCATCAGTTCCATTGCCCTTGATAACGGGTTTGCAAGCAGCAGGGCTTTTTCCAAGGAATTTGTGAAACGATATGGGATCCTGCCTGGGAAAGTAGAACGGCAGATAAAATAAAATGTCAAAAAAGTGCTATGAATGAGACAAGAAAAACGGCGAAAAGCATACCGCGATATGGTATGCTTTTTTCAGTTCAAAACGAAGAAGTAAAGAAGCTGTGAAACAGAAATTCTGTAAGGAGGTTCAAAACGTGAAAATTCAGAAAGTAACAGATCCGGCTTTCCGAAAATACGGAAAAGTCCTAGAAGGATACAATTTCGGGCCGCTTCTGAAAGAAATGAAGCATACGCCGGTTCCGGAAGATGTGGTATATGTTCCGTCTGTTGAGGAACTGGAAGCTCTTGATGTGGAAAAAGATCTGAAAAACAGAGCGTTCGGTGGATTACCTATTGAGATCGGATACTGCAATGGCCACAATAAGAAGCTCAATGCTGTGGAGTATCATCGCAATTCCGAGATCAATGTGGCTGTGACAGATCTGGTTCTGCTCATTGGACATCAGCAGGATATTGAAGCCGATTTTACATACGACACAGCGAATATCGAAGCATTCCTTGTACCGGCAGGAACAGGAATTGAGGTTTATGCAACAACGCTTCACTATGCACCATGTCATGTGAATAAGAGTGGATTCCAGTGTGTGGTTGTTCTTCCAAGAGAAACTAACACGGAGATCGACTTCCCGATGCCAAAAGATGGCGAGGATGGACTGATGACGGCTAAAAATAAATGGCTCATCGCTCATGAGGATGCAAAGATCGAGGGCGCATTCAACGGCCTGAAAGGTGAGAACATCACACTTGACTGAGAAACATTCAGAGATGAGATCAGATAGAAGCAGATAACGGTCTGCCCGTTTGGGGCGCAGAAGATATTTTTTCAGAAAAGGAGAATAAGATTATGAACAACATGCCAGAAGTTAAAGTCGGAATCGTTGCAGTCAGCAGAGATTGTTTCCCGGAAAGCCTTTCCGTAAACAGAAGAAAAGCGCTTGTAGAAGCTTACACAAAGAAATACGATGCAAAAGATATCTATGAGTGTCCGGTCTGTATCGTAGAGAGCGAGATCCATATGGTCCAGGCTCTTGAAGATATCAAAAAAGCAGGATGTAATGCACTTTGCGTATATCTTGGAAACTTCGGACCGGAGATTTCCGAGACACTTCTTGCAAAACATTTCGAAGGACCGAAGATGTTCATCGCAGCAGCAGAGGAAACACAGGATAATCTTTGCCAGGGACGTGGAGATGCTTACTGCGGTATGCTGAACGCAAGCTACAACCTGCAGCTTCGTAACGTAAAAGCATATATTCCGGAGTATCCGGTAGGTGATGCAGAGGACTGTGCAGATATGATCCACGATTTCCTTCCGATCGCAAGAGCTATCGAGGGATTAAGCAACCTGAAGATCATCAGCTTCGGACCACGTCCTACAAACTTCCTTGCATGCAACGCACCGATCAAACAGCTTTACAATCTTGGAGTTGAGATTGAAGAGAACTCTGAACTGGATCTTTTTGAGGCGTTCAATAATCATGCAGGGGATGAGAGAATCCCTGAGATCGTAAAAGAGATGGAAGAAGAGCTTGGTGCAGGAAACAAGAAACCGGAGATCCTTCCGAAACTTGCACAGTATGAACTGACTTTGAAAGACTGGGTAAGAGATCACAAAGGATATCGTAAATATGTAACACTGACAGGAAAATGCTGGCCTGCATTCCAGACACAGTTCGGATTTGTTCCATGTTATGTAAATAGCCGTCTTACTGCACAGGGAATTCCGGTATCCTGCGAAGTTGATATCTACGGTACATTAAGTGAGTTTATCGGACAGGTAGTAAGTGATGATATCGTTACACTGCTGGATATCAACAACTCCGTACCGAAGGATATGTACAAAGAGTCCATCGAGGGCAAATTCAACTACACACTGAAAGATACTTTCATGGGATTCCACTGTGGAAACACAGCATCCAGCAAGCTGTCCTTCTGTGAGATGAAATACCAGATGATCATGGCAAGATCCCTTCCAATCGAAGTTACAAACGGAACTCTTGAGGGAGATATCAAACCAGGAGATATCACATTCTACCGTCTGCAGAGTACCGCGGACAACAAACTTCGTGCATACATCGCACACGGTGAAGTTCTTCCGGTTGCAACACGTTCCTTCGGAGCTATTGGTGTATTCGCAATTCCGGAAATGGGACGTTTTTACCGTCACGTGCTGATCGAGGGAGGATTCCCGCATCATGGTGCAGTAGCGTTCGGACATCACGGAAAAGCTCTCTTCGAGGTATTTAAATATATCGGTGTACCGGTTGAGGAGATCGGCTACAACCAGCCAGCAGGCGTAAGATATCCGACTGAGAATCCGTGGGGATGATTCGGTAACAGGTAAATAAATATGATTTGGAAACCGCGAGCTCTCAGGCGTGCAGACGCTGCGAACTGAGAGCCGCGGTTTTCCCGTTTACAGACATTTACAGGAGGAAAATTATTATGTATTATATTGGCGTTGATCTTGGAACTTCCGCTGTAAAACTTCTTCTTATGGAAGAATCCGGAAAGATCTGCAACATCGTATCCAAAGAATATCCGCTGTTCTTCCCCCATCCGGGCTGGTCTGAGCAGAACCCGGAAGACTGGTTTACTAAAAGCATGGAAGGCATCAAAGAACTCACAGAGGGAATCGACCGCAAGGAAGTAGCTGGAATCGGTTTTGGCGGCCAGATGCACGGCCTTGTAACCCTGGACAAAGATGATAACGTGATCCGTCCAGCGATCCTCTGGAATGACGGACGTACCGGTGAGGAGACGGAATATCTCAACACAGTTATCGGAAAAGACAAACTTTCTCAGTATACTGCAAACATCGCATTTGCAGGATTCACGGCACCGAAGATCCTCTGGATGCAGAAAAATGAGCCTGAGAATTTCAAAAAAGTTGTAAAGATCATGCTCCCGAAAGGTTATCTTGCTTATCGCTTAAGCGGATCTTTCTGCACGGATGTATCCGATGCTTCCGGTATGCTTCTTCTGGATGTGAAGAACCGCTGCTGGTCAAAAGAAATGCTTGAAATCTGCCATATTACAGAAGAGCAGCTTCCGAAGCTGTATGAGAGCTGGCAGGTGGTCGGAACTCTGAAACCGGAGGTGGCAAAAGAGCTTGGTTTCTCAGAGGATGTGAAAGTTGTGGCTGGTGCAGGTGACAATGCGGCAGCAGCTGTGGGAACCGGAACCGTTGGTGACGGACAGTGCAATATTTCCCTTGGAACATCCGGAACCATCTTTATCTCCAGCAAAGAGTTCGGCGTAGATGAGAACAATGCCCTTCATTCTTTTGACCATGCAGACGGAAGCTATCACCTTATGGGCTGTATGTTGAGTGCGGCTTCCTGCAACAAATGGTGGTCAGAAGAGATCCTTCAGACAAAAGATTTCGTGGCAGAGCAGGCGCCGATCCAGAAACTTGGTGAAAATCAGGTATTCTTCCTTCCGTATCTGATGGGAGAAAGATCTCCGCACAACAATCCGGATGCAAGAGGTGTATTCTTCGGAATGTCTATGGATACCACAAGAGCAGATATGACACAGGCAGTTCTGGAGGGTGTTGCTTTTGGTCTGCGTGATTCCCTGGAGGTTGCAAGAAGCCTTGGAATCAGTATTGAGCGCACCAAGATCTGCGGCGGCGGTGCCAAGAGCCCTCTCTGGAAAAAGATCATTGCCAATGTAATGAACCTGAAAGTGGATGTACCGGAGAACGAAGAAGGCCCGTCCATGGGTGGTGCCATGCTGGCAGCCGTAGGATGCGGTGCATATCCGGATGTGGAGACCATCTGCAAAAAAATGGTTAAAGTCGTAGATACCGTAGAACCGGATCCGGAGCTGGTTGCAAAATATGAAGAGAAGTATCAGAAATTCCGTAAGCTGTATCCGACGATGAAAGAGCTGTTCTGAATTTTATGAAATAAGAGTGATATTAAAAACAGGGGCATGTGAGAAAAAATCACAGCTCCTGTTTTTTTCTGTATTGTCTGGGCGTACAGCCTTTTATTTTTGTGAAAACTTTTGTGTAATAATTAGAGTCCGAAAAACCGGATAGTAATCCTGCTTCTGTAATGGAACAGGAAGAATTTTCCAGATAATCCAGACTTCTCTCGATCCGGTATTCCTGAATGTAGCCGAACAGTGTAATATTCATGCACTTTTTGAAAAGACGGCTGCATTCGCTGGGACTTAAGTGAATCAGGTTCGCAATGTCATCCAGGAGGATTTTTTCGGAATAATGATCTGCAATATAGGACATAATCCGGCGAATTCTGCGGTAATTTTCTTCATCCTGTACAGAAGGGGCAGCTGCCTGAGCAAGCGTATTGGAGCACAAAACTTTCCAGAAATGCTGCAGGCGGGCGATGATTTCAAATTCATACATAGGAGGATGCTGGCTGTCCAGACGGATCATCTGCCGGATATCTTCCACAGCGTCCTGGTGCCAGTCACAGGAAAAATCCAGGGGTACGGCAGAGAGAGAAAAACTGCGGAGTATGGGTTCCGTGTATTTCTGGAAGAGGGCACTTCCGGAAAACCCGTAGATCAGCTTCGGGTCAAAGGTTACGGGAATGTACTGGCAGTCCTGATTCTGGTACATATAACCTGCATGAAGGGCATTGGCATTGCCAAAAAGCGCCTGGCCTTCTTTCAGGTGAAAGGTGTTCTGATTGACCTTGTAAAGCATTTCGCCTTTTTTTACATAGGTAAGTTCGATTTCGGGATGCCAGTGCCACAGAAAGGAGCCGGTTTCATAGCCGGAAAGACGTTCATAACTTACCAGAAAAGGAAAGGCGTTGTCTCCGTGCTTTTTCAGTTCTTTGCCTGCGTTGTTGGTAATAATCTGCATGAAATATCTCCTTTCTTCCTTTTGAAATTTATTTTACCAGAAAGTGATTCATAAATCCATGCAGTGTGATGATTTGTGCATGGACAGTCGATGATAAATGGGATAAGATGATCCACGGTAAGAACAAAAAACAATATATGAGAATCATAATAAAGGAGAAATATATGAATCGATCACATTGGATCTGGTATCCTGGAGATTTTGAAATTTATCATGGAATGATGCAGAACTTCAGCAGAGAAGAGAGAGGCTTTATCTGGCCGGCTTATTACCATCTGGATGACTGCAGAAAACATGTACGTTTTACAAGAGAATATAATCTGGAAAAAGAAGAGACGGTTACGGTGTATGCCAACTGCCTTGGTTATTACCGCATCAATGATGTAAAAAAACGTTTCGGGGAACCAGTTGTGTGCGGACCTGGAAAACAGAAATTTGAGATTTACGCAGGGATGCCGTCCGGTGTACCATCTGTGCGGATTGAGGGAGAAACCATCACTTCCAATCGGGGATGGCTTGCAGATGATTTTGTCAGCGATCCGGTACCGGTGGGATACAATGAGATCTACACAGCAAGGGAACAGGATCCGTCCATATGGGTATACGATGAAAAAGAATATTTTCCATCTGAGATCCGTGAGGATGAATCCGGAGTCCTGTTTGTATTTGAGACAGAGCTTACAGCTATTCTGAAGGCAGAATTTCCAAAAGGATTCCGTGAAATGACACTGTGCTATGGCGAGTCTGAGACAGAAGCCAGAGATACGGTGAACTGTTATTACAGCCAGACGCTGCATACGCCGGAAGATGAGATTATCCGCAGGGCGTTTCGCTATGTGTTCATACCGGGCGTACATAAAGATGAGATCAGCATAAAGGCAGTTCACCAGTATGTGGATATTCCGGTTCGGGCGTCCTTTTCTTCTTCCGATGAGCTGGTGAATAAGATCTGGGACGTGGCAGTATGGACTTTCCAACTCTGCAGCGGAATCTTCTTTATTGATGGTGTGAAACGTGACCGCTGGATCTGGTCCGGGGATGCATATCAGAGTTATTTTGTGAATCAGTATCTGATGTTTGATGAGGATATCAACCGCAGAACGCTCTGGGCTCTGATCGGAAACAGCCCGATCCGCCAGCATATCAATACCATTGTGGATTATTCCATGTACTGGGTGATCGGAATCCTGAACCATTACCGCATGACCGGCGATGAGGAATTTGTAAAAGCGATTTATCCGAGAATGACTGCAATGATGGAGTTTCTGGGCGGACAGCTGGATGAGAACGGATTTATCGTAGGGCGCGAAGGCGACTGGATCTTTGTAGACTGGGCAGATATGGATAAAGAAGGAGCGATCTGTGCAGAGCAGATGCTTCTTGCCATGTGTTATCAGACGATGGCCCAGGCAGATGAGCTGGTTCTGGGAGATGGTTCTGCATGGGAGAAAAAATATCAGGCTCTTGCTTCTAAGATTGAGAAATTCTACTGGAATGAGGAGAAAGGTGCCTATATCGACAGCTTTTCATCCGGCAAAAACAATGTGACACGTCATGCCAATATTTTTGCCATTCTCTTTGGATTTGCGGATGATGCGAGAAAAGAACTTCTTATGAAAAATGTGATTGAAAATGACAAAATTCCACAGATCACAACGCCATACTTCAAATTTTATGAGCTTGAGGCCATGTGTGCAATGGGCCGGTTTGAGGATGTGAAAAAAATGATGGAAAGTTACTGGGGTGGCATGCTCTCCCAGGGCGCAGTAACATTCTGGGAGGAATTTGATCCGGAGAAAAAACCGGAAGAACAGTACGAAATGTACGGAGATCCCTTTGGAAAGAGTTTCTGCCATGCGTGGGCTGCAAGCCCGATTTATCTTCTTGGAAGATATTTTGCGGGAATTCAGCTTACAGATACTGCATATAAGAGTTTTACTGTGAAACCAGAGACAGATACTTTTGAGTCTGTGGACTGTACATTCCCGGTAAAAGGCGGAACGGTTCATGTAAAATGGGATGAAAAAATTCTGTCCGTAGAAAGTTCTGTTTCCGGCGGAACGCTGATCTACTGTGGAAAAGAATATCTCCTGGAGCCAGGAAAAACTGTGACGACCACAAAATAATACTGTTTTTACGCAAAATCTTTATGGACAGAAAAAAAAGGGCTGTTATAATAAAATTAAAGGATCAAGCATCCAGAAAATGTACGGAAATTTTGCAAAAACAGGAGGAAATGAAAATGGGAACAATTAAAATTCCGGCAGCAGATGTGCTGAAAAAAATCTACGGTGAGACAGAGGAGAGCAGTGCACGTTATACCAATCTTGCAGTAAATTTTGAGAAGAAATATCATCATGACAAGGCAGAATTCTTTACCGCTCCGGGACGTACCGAAATTATCGGCAATCATGTTGACCACAATGGTGGACAGATTATCGCCGCAAGTATCGACCTGGATACCATCGGTGCAGCTTACCCAAACGGCACCAATGTGATTCATATGATCAGTGAGGGCTACAGACAGGAAGTGGTTGTAGATCTCGACAAGCTGAGTACAGAGACCTATACCAAGGGTACCGATGCTCTTGTGGCAGGTATCATGGAATATATGAAGAAAAAAGGCTATGCAACTGGCGGTTTTGATGCATATGTTTCTACCAAGGTTATTGCGGCAGCCGGTGTAAGTTCTTCTGCTTCTTTTGAGATGCTTGTATGTGCGATCACCAATTACTTCTTTAATGAAGGAAAACTGGAGTACGGCGAGTATGCAAGAGCAGGACAGTACGCAGAGAATGTATACTGGAAAAAAGCTTCCGGCCTGATGGACCAGATGGCATGTGCTGCCGGCGGCCCGATCCTTCTGGATTTCTCTGATAAAGAGAATATCAGCTGTGAAAAGATTGCATTTTCCTTTGAAGAGATGGGATGCAGACTTGTGATTGTAAACACTGGCAAGGGCCATGCTGATCTCAGTGAAGAATATTCTTCCATTCCTATGGAGATGCGTGAGGCTGCAAAAGCTATGGGCGTGGAGCTTCTCTGTGAGTCCAATATGGAGAACCTTCTTGCTCATGTTAAGGATATCCCAAATGACCGTGCGGTTCTTCGTGCAATGCATTTCTATGAAGAAAACAGACGTGTTGCGGATGCTGTGAAGGCTGTTGAGAATAAAGACGGTGAGGGATTCCTGCGTCTTCTTGAGGAGTCCGGTAATTCTTCTTGGGAGTGGCTGCAGAACTGTTATTCTCTGCAGAATTGCAAGGAGCAGAAGATCACGTTGAGTCTGGCGCTTACCAAGCTGTTTCTGAATAAGATCGGTGCTGGTATCTGCAGAGTTCATGGTGGTGGTTTTGCAGGCGTTATCATGTGCGTGCTTCCGATCGAGAATGCAGATGCGTATGTGGACTATATGGCTCAGTATGTTGGAAGGGAAAATGTCTATCCGATGAATATCAGGAGTACAGGGGCTGTTCATGTTGAGTGATTTTTGACGGCATAACGAACGTCATGGAGGGCGATTCGTTTCCGAATGCGGCTGTGGCGGCATCCGGAAATGAACCGCCCTTTGCGCTGTACTATGATTTTTTATTTTTTAATCAAAATTTTATGATTTGTTTCTGATTTAAATTTATGGGTTATGGTATAATGAGAAAAATTTTAAGAGAGTAATAAAAAAGAATTTGCAGAAGTTTTCAAGGTGAGGTTTCTGGAGTTGTTTTGAGTTTTGTTTTTTTCATTATATTTCATAAGAAAGGTTTGACATATTTATGAGCAGAAGAGAGTTTCTTGAGGTTTTACGGGGGCAGCTGTCCGGACAGATGACCCATGGGAGAGCTGCGGCTCATGTGCGGTATTATGAGGATTACATTCAGTCTCAGGTCCGGAACGGCCGAAGTGAATCAGATGTCCTGGCAGAACTGGGGGATCCCAGGCTGATCGCCAAGACTTTGATCGATACAGATGACAGTGCAGCTGTTTATGATGAGTCCGGTTATTCTGAAGAGAGCTACGGTGCAGATGATTATGCGGATAATGGGACGGAGAGCAGTGCCGGAAAGGCAAGAAGCTTTAAACTGGATCTGAGCACATGGTATGGAAAGGCAATCGTGATCGCCATTGCAGCGTTAATTGTGATACTTTTAACAACTGTTTTGGTGGCAGTTGCTCCATTTTTGATAATTTTTGGTATAGTTTTGTATTTAATATCCTGGTACAGGAAGAAAAAAGTATAATTGTTCTACAATGACTGTGAAATAAAGACAATTTCTGTGTAATGAAATGACTTGCTTGTGAAAAAAGTATTTATAAGATTTGCATAAAAAATATGTGTTTAGCCTTGATTTATAGTGGATTTTACTGTATAATCTGGGTTAACAAGTTGAGATTGTGTCTGTTTTGTATAAAAACAGATGATGCCATTGAGAAGAGAGAACGGCAGAAGATATACATCGAAGGATGTGTTATTTTCTGCCGATTTTTTTATCTGTTTTTTAGAAAAGGTGATCAGAATGGATTGCCTTATTGAAGTACGATAAATTGTATAAAATAGATAAAAAAAATAATTACTATCAAATAATAATTGTTCAAAATAAATAAAGAAATATTGAAAAATAGGGAAATAACTGTTGATTATATGAAAGAAATGTGTTATCATTTGGCAAAAAGTTGGTAAAGATAACAAACACGCAAATACAAAGGAGGGTAGTGAGAGGGCATTTTGACAGCAGAACGTAAATGAGAGTTTTGCTTAATGTATTGGGGTAATTGCTGGAATATATAACGGAAATGTTTTTCAGCAGAATGTGTAATGAGCAACATGATCAGCACTGTCAGGGGGACAGAGATATCGTGATGATGCAGCTGATCGGTAGTACGTAAATTTATGAAAAGCAGGTGATATACAATGAAAAGTAAAAAATCTTTTTTCAGGACAGTGGAGCCTTATCTCTATCTGGTTCCTGTAATGATCCTT
Source organism: Blautia sp. MCC269 (assembly GCF_018785655.1). Classification (NCBI taxonomy): domain Bacteria; kingdom Bacillati; phylum Bacillota; class Clostridia; order Lachnospirales; family Lachnospiraceae; genus Blautia; species Blautia sp. MCC269. The sequence goes on from NZ_WQQE01000013.1 coordinate 67,876, forward strand.
TTTATACTGTTTGTATTCTGGCCGTTCGTTAAGACGATCCAGCTGAGCTTTGCCAGAACCACACCTCTTGGTCAGGTGGCACAGTATGTAGGACTTGACAACTATACGAATATTTTCACAGACGGAACGTTCCTTAACAGCTTGGTGACAACACTGAAGTTCTCTGTTATGCGAGTTATCCTTTCTATTGTGCTCGGTTTTATACTGGCGATCATCAGTACAGAGAAGATCAGGGCAAAGGGATTTTTCCGTACTGTATATGCACTTCCGATGGCTATTTCCGCAGCAGCGGCATCTGTAGTGTTCATGTTTATTTTCCACAGCTCTCTGGGTATCCTGAACAAGGCTCTCGGAACTCATATCGGATGGCTGACAGATAAGAAATATGCACTGATCGCAGTTACGATCGTTAGTGTATGGATGGCGATCGGTATGAATTTCATTTACCTTACTGCAGCGATCCAGAGTGTACCGGCTGAACTTTATGAGAGCGTTGCGCTGGATGGAGCGAATTTCTTCCAGAAACACCGCCATGTAACAATCCCGTCAATCTCTCCGACACTGTTCTTCCTTCTTATTATCAACGTTATCAACTCCGTACAGGCGTACGCAGAGTTCAAGATGATGACCCAGGGCGGGCCGGCAGAGAGTACCAACGTTATCGTGTATGAGATTTACCAGGAGGCATTTATCAACAGCCGTTTCGGTGTAGCCTGTGCAGAATCCGTAGTTCTGTTTGTTATTTTGATTATCCTGACTGCACTGCAGTTTAGACTGGAAAAGAAGGTGACCTACTGATGAAAGAAAAACCATATGTAAAAGTGGCGATGTATGCGCTGAATATTATTTTTGCAATTATTATTATCGTTCCTGTTATCTACTGCTTCAATGTTAGTATGATGGATCTGAAAGAGATCTACGGCGGAAAGTTCTGGCCGTCTCATCTGACCCTTGAGAACTACACAAGAGCATTCCAGCTGGCACCGTTCTTTACTTTCATTAAGAACTCACTGATCGTATCCGGTGTTATCACATTTGCTCAGGTTGTCACAGGTGCTCTTGCAGCTTATGCTTTTGCAATGATGGAATTCAAGGGCAAAAAAGTCCTGTTCTATATCATGCTGGCAACCATGATGATCCCAAGCCAGGCGATCATTATCGCAAACTACCTGACAATCGCTGACTGGGGTATCCGTAATACATACGCAGCGCTGATTCTTCCGAACGCAGCAGCAGCTTTTGCGGTATTCAACATGCGTCAGGCATTCCTGACACTGCCGAAAGAGATTCATGAGGCAGCTGAAATTGACGGATGTACAAACTTCAAGTTCTTATATACCATCGGTGTTCCGCTTATCAAACCATCACTTGGTGCTCTGATCATCTATGTATTCCTTCAGAGCTGGAACTACTATCTGTGGCCACTGCTTGTAACAGACAGTGTAAATATGAGAACAGTTCAGATCGGTCTTGGTATGCTCCAGGGTGCTGAGGCAACAGACTTCCGACCGGTTATGGCTGGTGCCATGGTTATCCTGATTCCTTCAATCCTTGTATTCATCATTGGTCAGAAACAGATGATTAGTGGTCTGACAGCTGGTGCCGTTAAGGGTTGATCCAATTACATAAGAGCAAGTAGTAAAAACGTTAATTTATCCGGACTGTATTGGGGCAGGCCGGACCAATATAAAAGGAGGGTTTCTATATGAAAAACAAAAAATGGATGGCGATTCTTTTAGGAGGAATCATGGCAGCATCTCTCGCAGCTCCGTGCTCAGTAAGTGCAGCTGACAAAACTACCATCACATTCTGGCATGCAATGGGTGGTACAAACGGTGAAGTGCTTCAGCAGATCGTAGATGATTTCAACGCATCTCAGGATGAGATTGAAATTAAAGCTGAGTATCAGGGAACTTATGATGACACCATCACAAAACTGAAAGCAGCTATGCAGAGTGATTCTGGTCTTCCGGATGTCTGCCAGATGTATGATGTTGGAACAAAATTCATGTATGACAGTGGTTCTGTCATCCCTGTAGAAGATAAATTCGAGTCTACAGGTTATGACAAGAGTTCCGTTATGGACGTTATCAGCAGCTACTATACTGTAGATGGCAAACAGTATGCAATGCCATTCAACGTATCCACACCTATGCTGTATTATAACAAAGATGTATTTGAAGCAGCAGGTCTTGATCCTGAGACACCGCCAACAACTTACGATGAGGTTCTTGAGGATTCCAAGAAGATCGTAGAGAGCGGAGCAGCTCCGGTTGGTTATTCACAGGCTATTTACGGATGGTTCTTTGAGCAGCAGCTTGCAGGACTTGGCTTAACATATGGAAATAATGACAATGGACGTACAGAGGCAGTTACAGCTGTTGATTTTGACTCCAACGGTGGTGGCCTGAAAGTATTTGACATGTGGAAAAAACTGTATGATTCCGGATATTTTGAAGATTACGGAACAACAACAGCAGATACCCAGACAGCATTCTTCTCCGGACAGGTTGGCATGATCATCGAGTCTACCGCTATCCTGAAAAATGCAGTTGATTCTTCTCCGTTCGAAGTTGGTACAGGATATCTTCCGAGAATCGAGAAGAATGATGAAGGCGGCGTTATCATCGGTGGTGGTTCTCTGTGGCTTACAGATACAGGAAACGAAGCAAATGAAGATGCAGCTTGGAAATTCATCGAGTACATCACAACTCCTGACGTACAGGCTAAATGGTCCATGGGTACAGGATACTTTGCGATCAACGAGAAAGCTTATGAGACAGATGATATGAAAGCTTACCTCAAAGAGAACCCGAACTTCGAGACAGCTATCAATCAGCTGAAAGATTCTCCTGTAAACGCAAATACAGCAGGTGTTCTCTCCGGTGTACAGACAGAAGCCCGTCTTACATTCAACGAGATCATGCCTCAGGTATATGATGGCAAGCTTACAACTCAGGACGCTGTTGATCAGCTTGCAGCTTCTGTAAACAAAGCGATCGAGAACTATAACGAGTCTATTAAATAATCAGAATGCCCTCTGATCAGTAGATAGAGCAACAGATAGGGATACCGCCGCCGGGCGCCGGTATCCCTGCTGTTTTACATGCTGTGAGACTACAGATAATGTATATCCGGGGTATAGGATCATATGAAAAAACTGTGTAGTGAGACGGACGGAGTAAGTCCGGCTGACTAGACAGCTTTCGAATGGAGTGAGTGTGGCCTGCGGCGTTCGTGCAGGGCAAAATGAAGTGATGCGCGATTGGCGTTATCACCGGCAGAAAATAATGTTACAACAGGAAAGGAGCAAATTTATGGGCGGAATTCTCGGAGCATGTAATGCAATATCGGATTATTTGCACACTTTAAATATGGGATCGACGCTGTTTCGGCTGATTCTTGCGATGTTTCTTGGATGTCTGATCGGTATTGACCGTGGAATGAAGAAGCGTGTGGCAGGTGTAAAAACACATATGATCGTCTGTATGGGGGCAACTCTGGTTATGATGACGGGCGATTTTATCCATGTATATTCTAATGGGGCAGGAATCGGAGATACTGCACGACTTGGCGCACAGGTTGTCAGCGGAATCGGTTTTCTCGGAGTAGGAACCATCATCGTGACAGGACAGAGACATGTATCCGGTCTTACGACAGCAGCCAGTCTTTGGACTTCCGCGTGTATCGGACTTGCTGTGGGGATCGGCTTTTACAGCGGTGCGATCTTTACCACGCTGGGGCTTATTCTGGTGTTCAAATATGCGAAATATATAGAGGTTTATGTGGAAGAGCATTCCAATACCTATGACGTATATATGGAGTTTGAAAATGAAGACAAGATGAGTATGGTCATAAAGAAGCTCCGGGAAGAGGACATCATGATCTCCAACGTAGTTATCATCAAAAAGAGATCCAAAACACAGAGTGTGGTGATCCAGGCAACAATGGAGGCTGCCAAATGGAAAGCACGCCATACTGTATTTCGTGAGGTAAGACAGCAGGAAGGAGTTATTTCTGTGGAGGAAATATGATCGGGAATCGGGAATACAATGAAACTTATCATGTTTTTGAGAAAGTTAAGAGCATGTTAAAGAAAAAACGATGTATTTTACGAAAAATGCACTTGAAATATGAAGAATAGTCTGATACAATGAATACAAAGTGAAGAAGGAATCTGATTCAGCTTGCTGAATACAGAGAATGCCATTGAGAACAGAGACCGGCATGAAGACACATGGATAAGTGTGTTTTTATGCCGGCTATTTTTATGCGCAAATGTTAATGTTTCAAAAGGATTACAAGGGTTACAAAGGGTTACGGCATAAAAATAATGGCATATTCACTTGAAAGATTGCTGTTCGTAAGCAGTACTCCTCGCAGAATATATACCTGCGGACGGCAATGCTTGTGTTGCAACGGATATTCTGCTGTTTCCGGCGCAGAGAAAGCCGGGGGCAGTTCAGAAGATCCGCAAACAGGAAAGGAGAAACAGATCTATGTATGATGTGATCATTATCGGAGCAGGAGTTTCCGGAGCGGCAGCGGCGAGAGAGCTTTCAAGATATCGCCTGAAAATCTGCGTTCTGGAGCGAGAAGAGGATGTATGCTGTGGAACTTCCAAGGCAAACAGCGGAATCGCTCATTCCGGTTATGATGCAGAACCGGGAAGCCTTATGGCGGAACTGAATGTGAAGGGCAGCAATATGATGGGACAGCTTTCGAAGGAACTGGATTTTCCTTTTAAACAGACTGGTTCGCTGACTGTCTGTACAACTGAGAATGGAATTGCCATGCTGCATAAGCTGCGTGAAAGAGGACTGAAAAACGGAGTAGAGGGACTGAGGATCCTTGACAGAGAAGAGGCACTTGCCATGGAGCCGAATCTGTCTGATCAGGTGCTGGCAGCACTGTATGCACCGACAGCCGGAATTGTCTGTCCCTTTGAGCTGAACATTGCAATGGCAGAGAACGCATATAACAATGGCGTGGAATTTAAATTTGACACAGAAGTAAAGAACATCCGAAAACAGGAAAATGGTTTTGTTGTGGAAACCTCAAAGGGTGATTTTGAGACAGGCTGTATCGTCAATGCTGCCGGTGTCTATGCGGATGTTTTTCATAATATGGTAAGTGAGAAAAAACTGCATATCACTCCTCGTAAGGGTGAGTATATGCTTCTTGATAAAAGTGCAGGAACACATGTGAATCATACGATCTTTGCGCTTCCAAATAAGAACGGAAAAGGAGTTCTGGTAACACAGACTGTTCACGGTAATCTTCTGATCGGGCCTACAGCTACGGATCTGGAGGATCGGGAGGAAACAGCGACTACATCAGAGGGAATGGAGGAAGTAAGTGCCAAATCCCGGAAAACAGTAAAGGATATTCCACTGCGGAAGGTGATCACAAGCTTTGCAGGACTCCGTGCTATCGAGGACGGTATGGATTTTGTGATCGAAGAGGTGGAGGATGCACCCGGATTTATCGATTGTGCAGGGATCGCATCACCGGGACTTACCAGCTCACCGGCCATTGGCTGTATGGTTGCTGATATCGTAAAAGAAAAATTACATCCGGAAGTAAATCCGGATTTTGATCCGGTGAGAAAAGGGATCCTGGATCCGTCAGAGCTTTCTCTGGAAGAAAGAAATGAGCTGATCAAAAGATCTCCGGAATATGGAAATATCATCTGCAGATGTGAGATGATCTCTGAGGGAGAGATCCTGGATGCGATCCGAAGACCTCTTGGAGCGAAATCCCTGGATGGAGTAAAACGTCGTACAAGAGCAGGAATGGGAAGATGTCAGTCAGGTTTTTGCTCTCCCAGAACAATGGAGATCCTCAGCCGAGAGCTTGGCATTTCCATGGAGGAGATCACAAAAACAGGCGGAGATTCCAGACTGATCGAAGGAATCAACAAAAAAATTGCAGAGGAGGGCGAGAACCATGAATGATAAGATTATGGTGAAGAGAGATATCGTGATCATAGGCGGAGGCCCTGCAGGACTGGCAGCAGCCCTGGCTGCAAAGAAAGAGGGAGCAGAGAGTATCCTGATCCTGGAACGTGATAAGGAACTGGGCGGGATCCTGAATCAGTGTATCCATAATGGATTTGGCCTTCATACATTTCAGGAGGAGCTGACAGGACCGGAATATGCGGCACGTTTTATCCGGATGGTAAAAGAGCGGCAGATCGAGTACCGGCTGAACACCATGGTCATGGATATCAGCCAGGATAAGGTGATCACTGCCATGAGCCGCCAGGAGGGAATGTATCAGATCCAGGCAAAAGCTGTGATCCTTGCCATGGGCTGCAGAGAGAGACCGCGAGGTGCACTGAACATTCCGGGATATCGACCGGCAGGCATTTATTCAGCAGGAACAGCACAGCGCCTTGTAAACATGGAAGGATTTATGCCGGGAAAAAAAGTAGTGATCCTGGGATCCGGTGATATCGGACTGATCATGGCCAGACGTATGACGCTGGAAGGCGCAGAGGTTAAGGCAGTGGCAGAGCTGATGCCATATTCCGGAGGCCTGAAGCGAAATATCGTGCAGTGCCTGGATGACTTTGGAATCCCGTTGAAGCTTAGTCATACAGTGGTTGACATAAAAGGAAAAGAGCGCGTGGAAGGAATCACTCTTGCAGAGGTAGATGAAAACAGACGCCCGATTCCCGGTACAGAGGAATTTTTTGAATGCGATACGCTTCTTCTTTCTGTTGGTCTGATCCCGGAGAATGAGCTTTCCGGACAGGCAGGTGTGAAGCTGAGCAATGTGACTTCCGGACCGGTGGTAAACGAAAGTCTGGAGACAAATGTAGAAGGTATTTTTGCCTGCGGAAATGTTCTTCATGTTCATGATCTGGTGGATTTTGTTTCGGAGGAAGCCGGCAATGCAGGAAGAAATGCGGCTCTCTATGTAAACAACAATGGAGAGGACAAAATACCGGAAGAGATAAAGATCACGCTTTCGCCCCAAAACGGAGTCCGCTATACAGTGCCGTCTGAGATCCGTATCGGTCACATGGCGGAGGAGCAGCTGGTCCGCTTCCGTGTGGGAAATGTATATAAAAATTGTTACATCCGTGCATATCTGGATGGAGAACGGATCTTTTCCAGAAAAAAACAGGTGGCAGCACCCGGAGAGATGGAACAGATCAAATTGAAAAAAGAGCAGCTTCTTTCCATTCTGGAAGGAAAACAGAAACAGGATAAACATGAACTTGTGATCCAGGTGGAGGAGTGATGAAAATGGAAAAAAGGAATCTTACTTGTATCGGATGTCCTATGGGATGCGCCCTTCTGGTGGAAATGGATGGAAAAGAAATCATTTCCGTCACAGGAAATACCTGTAAAAAAGGTGCGGAATATGCAGTGAAGGAAGTGACAGATCCGACCAGGATCGTGACAACGACCGTTCGTGTGAAGAATGGAAGCATGCCGGTGGTGTCAGTAAAGACAGCACAGGATATTCCGAAAGGAAAGATTTTTGACTGTGTGGAAGCGCTGCGGGATGTATGTGTGGAAGCGCCGGTTCAGATCGGGGACGTGATCCTGGAGAATGTAGCAGGCACAGGCGTGGATATCGTGGCTACAGGAAATGTGAAGCAGATCATACAGTGATCTGCAAAGGATATATATGGCAAACTGTATGCTTATAATATGTCAGCCCTCCGGCAGACAAAGCGAATAAAATAAACCTGAAAAGGCTTTTTTATCGCTTTGTTTGCCATGAAATAAAATATACAAAATGCACAAAAAATAATAACGAGAAAAAGAATAATTAATTAAAAAATAACAAAAAATATAAAAAATACAGACGAAAAATGTTGAAAATAAATAAAAGCTATGATATAATCTGAAATATAAATTAGCAAAAATGCTCACAACGATGTAACGCATTGAATGGAGGATGATTAGAATGAAAGTATTTGGACATCGTGGTTTCAGCGGAGAATATCCGGAGAATACAATGCTGGCGTTTCAGAAAGCCGTGGAGGCTGGATGCGAGGGAATTGAGCTTGATGTACAGCTGACCAAGGATCTGGTTCCGGTGATCATGCACGATGAGAAGGTTGACCGTACCACGGATGGAAGCGGATATATCTATGATCTTACATATGATGAGCTGTGTAAACTGGATTGCAGCTATCCGGATAAATTTGCCGGAAAATTCGGCAGACTTCAGATCCCGACTCTGAGAGAGTATTTGGAATGGATGGCTGAGGAAGAAGATCTGATCACTAACATTGAACTGAAGAACAGTGTTTATTATTATGGTGGTATGGAAGAGAAAGTGATCGACATGATCTGTGAATACGGACTGGAGGATCGGATAATTCTTTCTTCCTTTAATAATGCTTCCATCGTACTGTGCAGACAGAGCGATGAAACCATTGCAGGTGGTTTTCTGGTAGATAAATATGTGGACAATGCAGGCGTTTATGCAAGAACCTGTGATGTGCAGTATTATCATCCGAATCTGGAATACCTGAAGGAAGAACATGTACGCAGCTGTTCCCAGAACGGGATCGGGGTGAATGTCTGGACTGTAAACGAGGAAGAGGATATGAGAAGGATGAAGAAATGGGGAGTAAACTCCATCATCACCAATTATCCGGACAGAGGAAGAGCAGTGGCAGACGCGGATTGACACTGCGATGTAAAGACGCTTTCTGTGAGGTGCATACAGGAGGCAGGCTAAATTTAAAATCTCCGGCAGGAGGGGGTCCTGCTGCAGATCTATATAAGTAAAATAAAAAAAACTATAATAATGTATATGGAGGATTTTTACAATGGAGAAAGAAACAAGACCTTTTATTCCCTGGCAGCTCGCAGATGATTTTATGACAGCTGTATTTGAAAAAGTAGGAGTTCCGGAAGCAGACGCAAGACTTTGCTCTGATGTACTTCTTGAGAGTGACAGACGTGGAATTGAAAGCCATGGTTGCAACCGTTTCAAACCGATCTACATTGATCGTATCAAAGCCGGAATCTTAAACCCGGTAACCAAGATCGATATTATCAAAGAGACACCAACAACTGCAGTTATTGATGCCAACGATGGTATGGGAATGGTAGCCAGCAAGAAAGCTATGGATATGTGTATTGAGAAAGCACATAAGTATGGCATGGGTATGGTTGCAGTTCGTAATTCTTCTCACTATGGAATCGCAGGATACTGGACAGGTCTCGCAACAAAAGAGAACATGATCGGTATCAGTGGTACAAACGCAAGACCGTCCGTTGCACCTACATTTGGTGTTGAGAATATGCTCGGAACAAACCCGCTGACATTCAGCATGCCTACAGATGAGCCATTCCCGTTCATGCTGGACTGTGCAACATCTGTTATCCAGAACGGCAAGATCGAATACTACGCACGTATCGGACACGATACTCCTAAAGGTCTTGTTATTTCCAGAGAAGGTGAGGAGCTTACAGACAGCGTTGAGATCCTCAAGAAGATCCGCAGCAAACAGGCTGCACTTGCTCCTCTCGGCGGATTTGGCGAGACAAACGGAGGATATAAAGGATATGGATACTCCACAGTTGTTGAGATCCTTTCCGCAGCACTTCAGTCCGGTATCTTCTTAAGAGCACTGGAAGGAAAGAATGAGGATGGAAGCATCCGTCCATATCATCTTGGACATTTCTTCATCGCAATCGATACAGAAGCATTCATGGGTGCTGAAGCATTCAAGAAAACATGTGGCGATATCTTAAGAGACCTGAGAGGATCTGAGAAAGCTCCTGGACAGGAACGTATCTATACAGCAGGCGAGAAAGAGTACGATGTATGGATGTATCGTAAAGACAAGGGAGTTCCGGTAACAGAGGCAGTTCAGAAAGAGTTTATCGGACTTCGTGATGAATTCGGACTTACACAGTTCAAATTCCCATTTGAAAAATAATATTGCTGAGTCAGGCAAGTCGTTAAGACTTGCCTGATTTTGGTGAAAATATCGACATATCTTACAAATCTGTCTGGCCTTTGCAGTAAGAAACTGTTACAATAGAGTTAATGTCTTCGGATAATATGAGAAGATATGACTATATTGTGCGAATATTGCGGAGGAAAAGCAGATGAACAGAGAATTTCTGGATGCGATCGAGGCAAACCCGATCATAGCGGCGGTGAAAGACGAGCAGGGACTCTCCAACTGCCTGAGCAGAGAAGAACTTACGGTGATTTTTATTCTGTATGGCGATATTCGTTCTATCGGGGAAATCGTGGAACGGATTCATCAGGCAGGAAAGATTGCTATGGTACATATTGATCTTGTGACAGGCCTGAGTTCAAAAGAGGTTTCTGTCGATTATATTTGCAAAGATATTCATGCAGATGGAATTATTTCCACAAAAGCATCAATGATCAGCAGGGCAAAAAAGCTCGGGATGTATACTGTCCTGCGCTTTTTTCTCATTGATTCCATGGCGATTAAAAATATTGAAAATCTGGGAAATCAGCATGAGCAGCTGCCGGATGTGGTGGAAGTGCTGCCTGGTCTGATGCCGAAGATTCTCAAGAAAATATGTAAAACAAGCAGAGTACCAGTGATTGCAGGGGGACTGATCTCTGATAAAGAGGACGTAATGGGAGCGCTGGGGGCGGGGGCTGCGGCGGTTTCCACTACGAATCAGGAGGTATGGGAGCTTTAAAACTGCATAGATACAGCTATGTGGTTAAGTAATGTATTGGAGGATTTTTATATGGCAAAATATGTTATGGCGCTGGATTCCGGAACAACCAGCAACCGTTGTATTCTTTTCGATGAAAACGGAAGGATCCGCAGTGTGGCGCAGAAGGAGTTTATCCAGCATTTTCCGAAACCGGGATGGGTAGAGCATGATGCAGGTGAGATCTGGTCCACACAGCTTTCTGTTGCCAGAGAGGCTATGAACCAGATTGAGGCAACGGCAGAGGATATTGCAGCGATCGGTATCACCAATCAGAGAGAGACCACTATTGTCTGGGATAAGAATACGGGACAGCCGGTTTATCATGCCATCGTATGGCAGTGCAGAAGAACTTCAGAATACTGCGACAGCCTGAAAGCGAGGGGACTGGAAGAGAAAATTCGTCAGAAAACAGGTCTTGTTATTGATGCGTATTTTTCCGCAACCAAGGTAAAATGGATTCTGGATAATGTGGAAGGTGCCCGTGAAAGAGCTGAGAAAGGTGAGCTTCTGTTCGGTACGGTGGAAACCTGGCTGATCTGGAAACTGACCAAGGGTGCTGTCCATGTAACCGATTATTCCAATGCATCCAGAACCATGATGTTCAATATCAACACATTGGAGTGGGATGATGAAATTCTGGAGGAGCTTAATATTCCGAAGTGTATGCTTCCACAGGTAAAAGAGTCCAGCGAAATCTATGGGGAAACCGATCCATCCTTCTTTGGTGGAAGGATTCCGGTGGCCGGTGCAGCCGGTGACCAGCAGGCAGCATTGTTCGGACAGGCCTGCTTTGAGAAAGGGGAAACCAAGAATACATATGGAACCGGTGGTTTCCTTCTGATGAATGCAGGAGATAAACCGGTATTTTCAAACAACGGACTTGTCACCACTATCGGATGGGGCCTCAATGGAAAAGTTACCTACGTTCTGGAAGGATCCGTATTCGTTGCCGGTGCAGCAATCCAGTGGCTCCGTGATGAACTTCATCTGGTGGATTCCGCTTCAGATACGGAATATTTTGCGGGAAAAGTGCCGGATGCAAACGGATGTTATGTAGTGCCTGCATTTACGGGACTTGGAGCTCCTTACTGGGATCAGTATGCACGTGGTACAATTGTAGGACTGACCCGTGGTGTGAATAAATATCATATTATACGTGCGACTCTGGAATCTCTTGCATATCAGGTCAATGACGTGCTGGAGGTTATGAAAGCAGATGCCGGAAGTGATCTTGCAGTTCTCCGTGTAGACGGCGGAGCAAGTGCCAACAACCTTCTTCTGCAGATTCAGTCCAATATCAGTAATGTGGCTGTAGAACGTCCGGAATGTATTGAGACAACTGCTCTTGGTGCCGCATATCTTGCAGGTCTCGCTGTAGGATTCTGGGAAAGCAAGGAAGCAGTACTGGAAAGCCGCAGCGTGGAGCGTATTTTCCGTACAGAGATTGATGATGAGAAGCGCAGTGCGATGGTAAAAGGATGGAGAGCGGCAGTAGGCTGTTCCAGAGACTGGATTAAAAAAATCCAGTAAAAGATAAAAAAGAAAAGTCATGCAGCGGGACGAAAATGAAAATGTCCTGTGCATGGCTTTTTTGCGCTTCCGGAACTGCCATGGGCAGACCGGCGTAGTATTTCGGTTGCGGAACTGATCCGTCCGAACTTACAGAGTGGTCAGATCGATCTTGTAATCGTCGGAACCTTCTCCGTCAGCAGTGTAGTAAGCTGCTCTTTCTTCTGCATTTACATAGATGTGGAGCTCTTTGCCCTTAAGGCCTTTCGCCTCTGCATCTTTCTTAACAGCTGCTTCAAGGTCTGCAACTGTGATGGATGTCTCAAAAATTTCAAGTGTGATGCCGCTGATCTTATGATTTTTTACAGTGTTTTTAACTTCTTCTACTACTTCTGGTGCCTTGGCTGCTACAGTCTCTGTTGCTTTTTTTACTGCTTTTACAGTTTTCTCAGCTGCAGGTGTTTTCTCGATTTTTTCTACAGTTGATTTCACAGTAGCCTTGGCTTTTGTGGTTGCGCTCTTCAGGTTACTTGTTGCTTTACTAGTTCTTTTTTTCTCCATAATGGAACACTCCCTTCCACATATTTCGCTGGCAGAACGGCTCTGCCGGAATATGTACCCGTCTACAGTATCATGAATTTGCCGGAAAGTCAAATTTTTACCGGAGTATGTTGCATTTCCGGCGGTTGTCGTATAAACTGAGATACAGAGAAAAAGTCCCCGGGTGATTGCGGGAATACGATTCAGACAGGAGTACAGATATTGAAAAATATTCAGGAAGACATCAAATCAGGAAAATTTAAGCAGGCATATCTGCTCTACGGAGAAGAAGCGTATCTGAAACAGCAGTATAAGAGAAATCTGGTGAAAGCGTTGAATCCGGATGATGATACGATGAATTTTGCCAGATATGAGGGAAAAGGAATCGATGTGAGAGAACTTCTGAGCCTTTTTGATACGATGCCCTTTTTTGCGGAGCGCAGGGTGGTTCTTCTGGAGGATACCGGATTTTTTAAGAATAAATGTGAGGAACTGGCAGATTATATGAAAAATCTTCCGGATTATCTGTATCTGGTATTCTGTGAATCCGAGGTAGATAAACGAAGCCGTATGTATAAGGCAGTGAAAGCCTGTGGAAGTATCGGAGAATTTAAACAGCAGGATGAAAAAACGCTGATGCGGTGGGCGGCAGGAATTCTCGGGAAAAACGGGCGTAAGATTACCCAGCGGGATGTGGAGCTGCTTCTGTCCATGACGGGGACAGATATGGGAAATTTAAGGATGGAGCTGGAAAAACTGATTTCCTATACAGAAGGCAGAGAGGTTGTGACTGGAGAAGATATCCGTGCTGTCTGTACCACACAGACAACCAACAAAATTTTTGATATGGTCCGCGCCGTGACAGAGAAAAATCAGAAACGTGCACTGGATCTGTATTACGATCTTCTGACGCTGCGGGAGCCACCGATGAGAATTCTGTTTCTCCTTGCAAAGCAGTTCCGGCAGATCTGTCTTACGAAGAAATTATCAGAGGAGGGACTTTCCCAGACAGAGATTGCATCCAAACTTGGCGTGCCATCCTTTGTTGTGCGAAATCTGGAATCCTGCGCCAGGGCTTACACAGTAGAAGAACTTGAAAATGCGGTGCGAGACTTTGTGGATGCGGAAGAAGCTGTGAAGACAGGTACGTTAGGGGATGTGCTCAGCGTGGAACTTCTGATTGTGAAATACAGTTCGGCGCGGAAGAGGAGCGCATAGGAAAGAATCGTGAAATATCTGCCTAAAAGCCTGGAAATTCAGGGATTCTGCCACAGAGTCTTTCCGTTATCCCGGAGCCATTTTTCGTAAATTTTATATTCCGGCATCACAGACGCCACCACTGCGTAGAAGGCAGGAGAATGGTTCATTTCCTTCCGGTGGGCAAGTTCGTGGACAACAACATAATCGAGAACCTTTTCCGGTGCGAAAATCAGCCGCCAGTTGAAGTTTAAGTTTCCCTCACTGGTGCAGCTTCCCCAGCGTGTTTTCTGTTCCCGGATAGTGATACGGCCGTAAGTTACGCTCATTTTTTTGGCGTAGGCTGCGGTTTTTCTTTTGAATATTTTTCGGGCAGATTCCATATAATAACTGCGGCGGAAATCGGAGAGCGGGCGGTTTTCTCCAGGAGACGGAACCGGTTCGGATGCAGCGTGGGAGAGGTGCTTCAGAATCCAGCTTTCTTTTTGCGTGAGGAAATTTTCGATGGTGGTATCTGACATTGTGCGTGGAGCACGGACAGTCACCTGGCCGGAAGCGCTGACCTGGATTGCCAGTGTTTTCCGGTTACTGCGAATGAGACGATAAGGGAATGGATGAGTGCCCATAGAAAACTCCTTTCTTGTAAAAGTGAGAGCAGAATATAAAAAAAGACAGTCGCTGACGGTTCGACTGTCTTTCCTTTTACTTATAAGCTTATAACTAAAATATTCCGTGGTCTATTACGCAATGCTGTTGACAGCTTTGGAAAGACGGGAAATTTTTCTGGCGCAGTTATTTTTGTGGTAAACGCCCTTGGATGTAGCTTTGCTGATTGTGGAGATTGCGTCCTTAAGAGCAACCTCTGCAGCTGCCTTATCCTTATTCTCAACTGCTGTCTCAACTTTCTTGATGGAAGTCTTAACTGCAGAACGGATTGCTTTGTTTCTTGCAGCCTTAGTGCTGTTAACTAAGATTCTCTTCTTTGCGGATTTAATGTTAGCCAATTCGTACACCTCCGATTCCTAAAAAATATAATATAAATTACATTCACAGGAACAGACACGGGCGCTCCTATGAAACATGCTTATATATATTATTATACATGGAGTGTAATGTCAAGATGTTTTTCGGAAAAATTCCAAAAAAATATGCAAAAACTACCAGATGCTGTGGATGAAAGGGGAAATGGTACATATTTATGGGAAAATGGGGAATAATGAAAGGGAAAACATCGGAAAAGCTGTTTTCATGTGGATGACAGAGGAAAATGGCTGGCAATTTTACAGAAAAAGAGGATGAGAGTATGGCTGGAAGGAGCAGAATCAGAACTGACCTGGCGCTGGAGGCAACGGAACGCTTTCAGGAGGAAAATGTAGAAGTACATGGAGTGGAGATCAGGGAAAAATACGATGAGGAAAAAGACGTGCGGACTACCGTAGTACGGATCACAACAGAAAACGGGGCCAGGACCATGGGAAAACCGCAGGGAACCTACATTACCATTGAGGCGCCGGACCTTTCCGTTCCGGATGAAGATTATCACAGGGAAATCTCGGAAGAAGTGGCGCATCATTTAAGGGAGCTGATTGATCTTGGACGGCAGCAGTCGATCCTGGTGGTAGGACTTGGAAATCAGGAGATCACTGCGGATTCCCTTGGCCCCCGTGCGGTTTCCGGTCTTCATATGACAAGGCATGTAATCCGGGAATACGGGCTGAAGGCAAACACACATATGAAAATGCATCAGATCAGTGGGATTGCGCCTGGGGTAATGGCTCAGACCGGAATGGAAACCCTGGAAATTATTCAGGGTATTGTTTCTGAGACAAAGCCGGATGTGGTAATTGCCATTGATGCGCTGGCAGCCAGGAATACAGCAAGGTTGAACCGTACCATTCAGATTACAGATACCGGGATCAATCCGGGGTCCGGTGTGGGAAACCACAGGGAAGGGCTCAATGAAGAGAATCTTTCCGTGCGGGTGATCGGAATCGGTGTGCCTACAGTGGTAGATGCCGCAACCATTGTCCATGATTCCATGGCAAGCCTGCTGGATGCACTGGAGGAAGAAGAGCAGAAAGAGTTTCTGGAAGAAATGATTTCACCCAAACTTTATACCATGTTTGTAACACCGAAAGATGTGGATGAAACTGTGCGGTATTTAAGCTTTACGATTTCCGAGGGGCTTAATCTGGCATTTTCCGATAGTCTAATCGAAGAGGACAGGTCATAAAATACCATAAGAGGTGATCGTGGGTGACGAATATCCAGAGGGCATTCTGCGTGTTTTTGAGTCTGATCTTTCTGTGCGTTGTGGCTGCGCTTACGGGAGATTTTTTTAAGCATGGTGAGATATACAGACAGCTGCCGCTGTATTGCTTTCTGGAAAAGAAAGCTCTGCAGGAAGAGACTGGAAGGGACCGGGAAACGGAGATGCTTTTGAAGGAAAAAAATGAGGAGCATCTGGGCGAGGAAGTGGAAGCGGAGAACCGGAAAGAGCAGGAGGCACTATTGATGGCTGAGGTGGAAGAGGCAGAGAAGAAAGAAGAAAAGCAAAAAAAGGAAGTGCAGAAGTCAGAGGAGAAATCTGCTGACAGTACAGAAAATAAGAAGGATACCGGTGTGGAAAATAAAGAACCGGAAATTACGAAACCGGAAATTACCCAGATGGAGATCACTCCGGCGGGCTCTGATGCGGCAGAAAAGAAAGCTTCCGTCGAAAAAACGGTGAAAGAACAGGAAACAGTGGCAGTTCCGCATCCGCAGATTGACTTATCTCCTGCAAAACTGGCAGATTTTGATTATGTGATGAATCAGTTTTTTATTCTGGATTCCAATACGGAGACCAATGCACAGCAGATCAGCGGAACACGATTTCTGGGGGAAGATCTGTCCATAAAACAGGACAGTAAAGTACCGCAGATTTTGATTTACCATACCCATTCCCAGGAAACATTTGTGGATTCCAGGGAAGGAAAGGAGGAGGATACCATTGTGGGAGTGGGAAATTACCTTACGGACCTTCTGGAGGAAAAATATGGTTATCAGGTAATTCATGTGACGGATGCTTTTGATATGATGGGTGGAACCCTGGATCGGAGCAAAGCTTATGATTATGCGAGGATATCCATAGAAAAAGTTCTGGAAGAAAATCCCACCGTCGAAGTTGTGATTGACCTTCACAGGGACGGAGTGCCGGATGACCGCCGTCTGGTAACAGAGGTCAACGGGAAATCTACCGCCCAGTTGCTTTTTTATAATGGATTAAGCTATACCGTTAATCAGGGGGCAGTAAGCTATCTGCCCAATCCTTACATAGAAGAAAATCTGGCATTTTCCTTCCAGCTGGAATACCAGGCAGCACAATATTATCCGGATCTTTACCGGGGAATTTATCTAGCAGGTCTTCGCTATAATCTGCATCTTAAACCCCGTGCGTTGCTTCTGGAAGCCGGAGCACAGACCAATACCGTGGAGGAAGTCCGAAATGCAATGGAACCTTTTGCAGATATCTTAAACAGAGTCCTGAAAGGCAGTGACAAAGAAGACTAAAATATGATATGATAAAGAGCAGTATGGATAAATATGCGTTCCCAACGCTTTATACGAGAGAAATTTAAGGAGGACTTCCTGAATGATAGACCAGAGTAAAATTCGAAATTTTTGTATCATTGCACATATTGACCACGGTAAATCAACACTTGCTGACCGTATTATTGAGATGACGGGACTTCTCACAGAAAGAGAAATGCAGGCCCAGGTTCTGGATAACATGGAACTTGAGAGAGAGAGGGGAATTACTATTAAATCCCAGGCCGTTCGTATTGTATACAAAGCCAAGGATGGAAATGAGTATATTTTTAACCTGATTGATACCCCCGGACATGTAGACTTTAACTATGAGGTTTCTCGAAGCCTTGCGGCCTGTGACGGAGCCATTCTTGTTGTGGATGCTGCCCAGGGAATTGAGGCGCAGACGCTTGCCAATGTATACATGGCACTGGATCATGACCTGGATGTGGTTCCGGTGATCAACAAGATCGACCTTCCAAGTGCGGATCCGGAGCGTGTTATTAATGAAATTGAGGATGTAATCGGAATTGAAGCCCAGGATGCACCACAGATTTCCGCAAAAACAGGACTGAACGTAGACCAGGTTCTGGAGCAGATCGTCAATAAGGTTCCGGCTCCGGAAGGAGATGTGGACGCACCGCTGAAAGCCCTGATTTTTGACTCCGTTTATGATCCTTATAAGGGCGTTATCGTATTTTGCAGAGTGAAAGACGGCCGTGTAAAAAAAGGCACGAAAATCCATATGATGGCGACCGGATTTACCACAGAAGTTGTAGAAGTGGGATATTTTGGTGCAGGTCAGTTTATTCCGTGTGATGAGCTGACCGCGGGTATGGTTGGATATATCACAGCCAGTATCAAGAATGTCCGTGATACCCGTGTGGGTGATACGGTAACGGATGCGGACAATCCCTGTGCGGAGGCACTTCCGGGATATAAGAAAGTTAATCCTATGGTTTACTGTGGACTTTATCCGGCAGATGGAGCCAAGTATGGCGATCTCCGTGATGCACTGGAGAAACTTCAGCTCAATGATGCTTCTCTTTATTATGAACCGGAGACATCGGTTGCCCTTGGATTTGGATTCCGCTGCGGATTCCTGGGACTTCTTCATCTGGAGATCATTCAGGAGCGTCTGGAGAGAGAATATAACCTGGATCTTGTAACCACAGCACCAAGTGTTATCTATAAAGTTTACAAAACCAATGGCGAGATCATTGAGCTGACCAATCCGACCAATCTTCCGGATCCTTCTGAGATCGAGTACATGGAAGAGCCAATGGTGAAGGCTGAGATTATGGTAACCACCGAGTTCATCGGTGCGATTATGGATCTCTGTCAGGAGAGACGAGGCCAGTACGAAGGCATGGAATATATGGAAGAAACCCGTGCACTTCTGAAATACAGATTGCCCCTCAACGAGATCATCTACGATTTCTTTGATGCGCTGAAATCACGTTCCAGAGGTTATGCATCTCTGGATTATGAGCTGGACGGATATGAGAGAAGTGAGCTTGTGAAGCTGGATATCCTTGTAAATAAGGAAGAAGTGGATGCACTTTCCTTTATTGTCCATGCGGACACTGCATATGAGCGCGGCAGAAAGATGTGCGAGAAGCTGAAAGATGAAATCCCGAGACAGCTCTTTGAGATCCCGATCCAGGCAGCCATCGGAAGCAAGGTTATTGCCAGAGAGACCGTAAGAGCTATGCGTAAAGACGTTCTTGCCAAGTGTTACGGTGGTGATATTTCCCGTAAGAAGAAACTTCTGGAGAAACAGAAGGAAGGTAAGAAGCGTATGCGCCAGGTAGGTAATGTGGAGATTCCGCAGAAGGCCTTTATGAGTGTTCTGAAGCTGGATGATAAATAGGAGATGACTTTTTGAAAAAAAATATAAAACGGCTGTTTCTGGCAGCAGGACTTCTGACGATGACAGGAGTTCTGCTTACCGGATGTGGCTCAAAGAAGAAAAATGCGGAAGATGAGAGCGTGATCAAAATCAGTACAGTGCCGGAGCCTACTGTTACGGTGGCGCCCCAGGAGATAGATCCGTCTGCGGTAACTACCAATGGAAGTCTTAAGATGGTAAATGAATATCTTGCAGAGAATGGCGGGGAGGCGCTTGGCATAACTGATGTGACGCCAACACCGGCAGCTTCTGACGGAAGTGCAGACAGTACAGGTGATTCCGGTTCAGATACTTCCGATAATGGGGAAGGAGCAGCAGATGGAGAATAAGGCAAAAAAGCCCCTGGAACTCTATGTTCATATTCCTTTCTGTGTGAAAAAATGCGATTACTGTGATTTCCTTTCGGGACCTGCAGGAAAAGAGCGGCAGGCGGAATATTTTCGTGCTCTTGAAAAAGAAGTGGCGGCTGTTTCGGATTTTCCGGATCGGGAGATTACCACAGTTTTTATCGGAGGAGGAACGCCCTCCGTACCGGAACCTGCGTTTATTGCAGGTTTAATGGATCAGATCAGAAATAAGTTTTTTATGGCCCCGGATGCTGAGATTACCATCGAAGCGAATCCGGGGACTTTATATAAGGAAAAACTTCAGGAGTATCTGGAGCACGGAATTAACCGGCTGAGCCTGGGTCTGCAGTCACCACAGAACCGGGAGTTGAAGATTCTGGGACGGATTCATACCTGGGAAGAATTTCTGGAAAGTTTTTTCATGGCAGAAGAAGCAGGATTTACGAACATCAATATAGATCTCATGAGTGCGATTCCGGAGCAGACATATGAAGCCTGGGAAAAAAATCTCCGCACAGTGGCAGAACTTTCACCGGAGCATATTTCCGCATATAGCCTGATTGTGGAGGAGGGAACGCCTTTCTGGGAACGGGAGCTGAAACTTCCGGATGAGGACACCGAATATCGCATGTATGAGGATACTGCCGCAATTCTGGGGGAATACGGATTTCATCAGTATGAAATTTCCAATTATGCAAAAAAAGGCCGGGAATGCAGGCACAATAAGGGATACTGGCAGAGAACCGATTATCTGGGATTTGGACTTGGCGCATCTTCACTTCTGAATCATGTGCGTTTTTCCAACACAGATAATATGGAAGAATATCTCAGAAACAGCGCATTTCCGGAAAAAATTCGCCGGAATGTGGAAGCCCTCACCAGGGAAGATGAGATGGCAGAATTTATGTTTCTGGGGCTTCGTATGACAGAAGGGGTATCACTGCGTGGATTCAAGGAATATTTCGGGGAAAATATGGAGAATATTTACGGCGAGGTTCTGAAAAAGCACCGGAATCTTGGTCTGCTGGAACAAAAAGACGGCAGGATCTTTCTGACCAGACGGGGAATTCACGTGAGCAACGGGGTGATGGCAGATTTTCTCCTGTAGCGGATTTTGTCGATTTTTTCACCTTGACGAACGAATGTTCTGATTGTATACTGTAAAAAACAAACAGAAATTTTACAGCAGAATGAGAGACAGATATTCTGCTATAGAAGAAAATACCGGAAGATTTTTATATGGCCGGGCAGAGTAGGAGGCTTTCATGTCAGCAGAAGTGAACGATAAGAAGCGTTTTATCAGAATACGTGGAGCGAATGAGAATAATCTTAAGAATCTCAGCGTGGATATTCCCAGAGACCAGTTTGTGGTACTTACCGGGCTCAGTGGATCCGGTAAGTCATCCCTTGCGTTTGATACGATCTATGCGGAAGGACAGAGGCGTTATATGGAATCTCTTTCTTCCTATGCAAGACAGTTCCTTGGACAGATGGAGAAACCGGATGTGGAGAGCATCGAGGGACTGCCTCCTGCGATTTCCATTGATCAGAAGTCAACGAACCGGAATCCCCGTTCTACTGTGGGAACTGTAACGGAGATCTATGATTATTTCCGTCTTCTGTATGCCCGTGTGGGAATTCCACACTGCCCGAAATGTGGAAGAGAGATCCGCAAGCAGACCGTAGACCAGATGGTAGATCAGATTATGATGCTTCCGGAGCGGCAGAAGATTCAGCTTCTTGCACCGGTAGTCCGTGGTCGGAAGGGAACACATGCCAAGCTTCTGGATCAGGCCAGAAGAAGCGGATATGTAAGAGTACAGATTGATGGAAGTCTGTATGAACTTTCAGAAGAGATCAAGCTGGATAAGAACATTAAGCATAATATTGAGATTGTTGTGGACCGTCTCATTGTGAAACCAGGAATTGAGAAACGTCTTTCCGATTCCATTGAGACAGTACTGGAACTGGCAGACGGCCTTCTCGTAGTAGATACCATGGACGGGAAACTTCTGAACTTCAGCCAGAGTTTTTCCTGCCCGGACTGCGGAATCAGCATTGATGAGATCGAACCGAGGAGCTTTTCTTTCAATAATCCCTTCGGTGCCTGCCCGCAATGTCTGGGACTTGGTTATAAGATGGAATTTGATATTGACCTGATGATTCCGGATAAGAAGCTGAGCATCAATGAGGGAGCAATTGCAGTTCTCGGATGGCAGTCCTGTACAACACAGGGAAGTTTTTCCAGGGCGATTCTGGATGCCCTTGCCAGAGAATATGATTTTTCCCTGGATACACCGTTCTGTGAATACCCGAAGAAAATTCAGGATATTCTCATCAACGGTACCGGTGGCCATTCGGTGAAAGTTTATTATAAAGGCCAGCGTGGGGAAGGAGTCTATGATGTGGCATTTCCGGGACTGATCCGGAACGTGGAACAGAGATACCGGGAGACCGGTTCTGAGACCATGAAGCAGGAATATGAGAGTTTTATGCGTATCACTCCATGTAATGCCTGCAAGGGCCAGCGACTGAAAAAGGAATCTCTGGCAGTGACTGTGGCAGATAAGAATATCTATGAAGTGACCAATATGCCGGTGGAGAAACTACAGGGCTTTCTCCATGACCTGAAGCTTTCCAGCCAGCAGGAGCTGATCGGGAAGCAGATCCTGAAGGAAATCCGTGCCAGAGTAGGATTTCTGGCAGAAGTTGGGCTGGAATATCTTTCTCTTGGAAGGGCTACCGGAACCCTTTCCGGAGGCGAGGCGCAGAGAATCCGTCTTGCAACACAGATTGGTTCCGGCCTTGTGGGAGTTGCCTATATTCTGGATGAGCCAAGCATCGGACTTCATCAGAGAGATAATGACAAGCTTCTCGGAGCACTGATGAGGCTTCGGGATCTTGGTAACAGTCTGATTGTGGTGGAACATGATGAAGATACCATGCGTGCGGCGGACTGTGTGATTGACATTGGCCCGGGTGCCGGAGAACATGGCGGACAGCTGGTTGCCATGGGTACGGCCGAGGATCTGATGAAGAATGAGAATTCTGTAACCGGTGCCTATTTAAGTGGAAGACGGAAGATCCCGGTACCGGAAGTGCGGAAGGAACCAACCGGATTTCTGACAATCAAAGGAGCGTCCGAGAACAACCTGAAGCACATTGATGTGGATATTCCACTGGGAGTCATGACCTGTATCACCGGTGTTTCCGGGTCCGGTAAGAGTTCCCTGATTAATGAAATCCTCTATAAGAGACTGGCGAGAGATCTGAACCGTGCCAGGGTGATTCCCGGAAAGCATGATGATATCCTGGGAATTGATCAGCTGGATAAGGTAATTGATATTGATCAGTCTCCGATTGGAAGAACACCACGTTCCAACCCTGCAACTTACACCGGCGTTTTTGACCAGATCCGTGATCTTTTTGCGGCAACTGCAGATGCCAAGGCCAAGGGTTACAAGAAAGGACGTTTCAGCTTTAATGTCAAGGGTGGACGGTGCGAAGCCTGCAGTGGAGACGGAATCATCAAGATTGAGATGCATTTTCTGCCGGATGTGTATGTGCCTTGTGAAGTCTGCAAGGGAAAGCGTTATAACCGCGAGACACTGGAAGTGAAATATAAGGGCAAGAGTATTTATGATGTGCTGAATATGACGGTGGAAGAGGCGCTGACATTTTTTGAAAATGTTCCTTCGATCCGCAGAAAGATTGAGACGCTGTACGATGTCGGCCTTTCGTATATCCGTCTGGGACAGCCGTCCACAACTCTTTCCGGAGGTGAGGCACAGCGTATCAAGCTTGCCACGGAGCTCAGTAAGCGAAGTACAGGAAAAACAATCTATATTCTGGATGAGCCGACTACAGGGCTGCATTTTGCAGATGTGCACAAACTGATTGAGATTCTGCGCCGCCTGTCCGAAGGTGGAAATACGGTTGTGGTTATTGAACATAATCTGGATGTGATCAAGACGGCTGATTATATTATTGATATCGGCCCGGAGGGCGGTGACAGAGGCGGAACGGTAATTGCCAGAGGAACACCGGAAGAAGTGGCGGCAAGCCCGGTTTCCTACACCGGTAAATATGTGAAAAAATACCTGGAGCAGAAATAACCGGTAAAAGTCCTTTTCAATTCCGATGGTTTTGTATATAATGAAGTGCGGGAACTTTCCGGCAGATGCTGTGAGATTATGCAATATCTGCGGGAGAAAGATATAGAAGAGAGAACAGAACAAGTCAGAAGATGCGTTGGCAGAAGAACAGTGCAGACGCAGGCGGGAGGATTTATGCCGGCAAAAGATATCGGAATCGATCTGGGAACCAGAAACAGTCTGGTGTTTTCCACAGGCAGGGGAATCGTTTTGAGAGAGCCTTCTGTGGTTATTTATGATAAAGATACAGAGAAAATCAGAGCTATCGGAGAAGAGGCCAGACAGATGGCAGGACATCTGTCATCCAACATGGAAGTCATATGGCCGATCCGCAGAGGCGTGATTGTAGATTATAATGTAATGGAAAAGATGCTGAAATATTTTATTTCTCAGGCCATGGGACGGAGAGCTTTTCGGAAACCGAGGGTCAGCATCAGCGTGCCAAGCGGCATTACGGAAATTGAGCGTAAGGCTATGGAAGAAGCTGCATATCAGTCCGGAGCCAGGGAGGTTTTTCTTGTGGAAGAACCGATTGCTGCCGCAATTGGAGCAGGTGTGGATATCACCAAACCTTTTGGAAATCTGATTGTGGATATTGGTGCGGGAACTACGGATGTTGCGGTTATATCTGTAGGAGGCGTGGTAGTTTCTGCATCTGTGAAGGTTGCGGGAGATAATTTTAACCACGCAATTATGAATTATGTAAGAGAGAAGCACAGCCTTTTTATCGGAGAGGATGCTGCGGAGAACATTAAAATCAAAATCGGGACGGCCAGCGAAGAGGCAGATCTTAGGACTATGGAAGTAAAAGGCAGAAACATTATCACAGGACTTCCCAAAGTTGCCACACTGACTTCGGAAGAAATCCGTACTGCCCTGCGGGAAGCTACCGGACAGATTGTGGAGGCAGTTCATGGTGTCCTCGAAAAGACACCACCAGAACTGGCTGCAGATATTATGGACAGAGGAATTGTTCTTACAGGTGGTGGAGCTATGCTTCATGGCATGGATGCACTGATTGAACAGAAGACAGGTGTAAGCACGCTGACTGTGCAGGATGCCATGCTTGTGGTGGCTGCCGGAACAGGGAAATATGCGGAAATCATGTCGAGAATGTAAAGGTTAAGGCGCTGCAGCAGCAGTGCCTTTTGCTTATAAAGGAGAAGAAAATGAGCGAAACAGTTACAGGATATATAGATCATGTGATTTTCCGGAATGATGATAATGGATATACGGTTATGGTGCTGAAGGGGCTGGAAGAGGAAAAGGAGCTTACCTGTGTGGGAACATTTCCTGCAATTACGCAGGGAGCGTCCATTGAGGCGATGGGAAATTATATCACCCATCCGGTATATGGCAAGCAGTTTCAGATTTCCTCCTATGTAGAAAAAATGCCGGAAGATGCGCTGGCAATGGAGCGATATCTGGGGTCCGGAGCAATCAAGGGAATTGGTGCGGCACTTGCGGCAAGGATCGTGCGGCGTTTCGGGAATGACACCATGCGGATTGTGGAAGAAGAACCGGAGCGTCTGGCAGAGATTAAAGGTATCAGTGAAAAGAAAGCACTGGAGATTGCGGAACAGATGACAGAAAAGGCAGATATGCGCCGGGCCATGGTTTTTCTGCAGAAATATGGAATATCACTGAATCTGGGAGCGAAGATTTACCAGAAATACGGGCAGTCTGTATATGGAGTTCTTCAGGAAAATCCATATCGCCTTGCAGAGGATATCAGTGGGGTAGGATTTCGAATTGCAGATGAGATTGCTTCCAGAATCGGCATCCATACAGATTCAGATTACAGAATCCGAAGTGGAATGTTGTATACTCTCCTACAGGCTTCCGGGGAAGGACATATTTACCTTCCAAAAGAGGAACTTTTTTCCAGGGCATCCAGGCTTCTGGGTGTGGATGTTTCCTACATGGAAAAACATCTCATGGATATGGTTGTGGACCGGAAACTGATTCTGAAGGAAACAGAAGAAGGGACAGTGGTTTATCCTACACATTATTATTATCTGGAACTAAATTCTGCAAAAATGTTATGTGAACTGAACATTCTCTGCCCAGAGGATGAGCAGATGATGAAAAAACGGATCTCCAGAATTGAAAAAGAGACAGGGACAGAGCTGGATGAGATGCAGAGACAGGCAATGGCAGCTGCCGCCCAGCATGGATTATTTATTCTTACGGGAGGTCCTGGAACCGGAAAAACAACCACAATCAACGCAATTATCCGGTATTTTGAAGAAGAAGGGGCAGAGCTGCGTCTTGCGGCACCTACCGGCCGTGCTGCAAAAAGAATGACAGAAGCCACCGGCTATGAGGCGCAGACCATTCACCGACTTCTGGAACTGAATGGACTTCCGGAAGGAGAACAGGATGGAAGAGCGGTTCATTTTGATCGTAATTCTGAGAATCCACTGGAAGCAGATGTTATTATTATTGACGAAATGTCCATGGTGGATATTTCTCTGATGTATTCACTTCTTCTTGCGGTAACTGCAGGGACCAGGTTGATTCTGGTAGGGGATGAGAATCAGCTGCCAAGCGTTGGACCGGGAAATGTGCTGAGGGATATTATTCGCAGTGGATGTTTTCCGGTGGTTGAGCTGAAGAAGATTTTCCGGCAGGCGTCAGAGAGTGATATCGTAGTAAATGCCCACAAAATTAACCGCGGTGAACAGGTCACTATCAACAACAAAAGCCGGGATTTCTTTTTCCTGAAACGGTATGACGCAGACATTATTATCCGGGTAGTGATTGCCCTGATTCAGGAAAAACTTCCACGCTATGTGGATGCCAAACCTTACGAAATTCAGGTTCTGACCCCTATGCGGAAGGGCCTTCTGGGAGTGGAAAGACTGAATCAGATTCTTCAGAGATATCTGAATCCGCCGGATGAGAAGAAAAAAGAAAAAGAAATCGGGCAGCGCCTTTTCCGCGAAGGTGACAAGGTAATGCAGGTGAAGAACAACTATCAGCTGGAATGGGAGATTCTTGGAAGATATAAGATACCGGTTGACAAAGGCGCCGGGGTATTTAACGGAGATACCGGTATCATGACAGAAATCAATGAGTTTGCGGAAACCGCAACTGTGGAATTTGAGGATGGACGTCAGGCGCAGTATTCATTCAAGCAGCTGGAAGAGCTGGAACTTGCCTATGCGGTTACCATACATAAGTCCCAGGGTTCGGAATATCCGGCAGTGATTATTCCGATACTTTCCGGACCGAGAATGCTGATGAACAGGAACCTTCTGTATACAGCAGTAACCAGAGCGCGGAGATGTGTTACTGTGGTTGGAAGTGAGAATACCTTTGCGGAGATGATCCGTAACGAGAAACAGCAGCAGAGATACAGTTCCCTGGATAAGAGAATCCGGGAACTGGACGAATTGGAAGCTTAAGCAGGAGAGCGCCATCGGGGAGAAAGGACTTTCTTGAAAAAAACAACAGAAATTCTACTGGATATGCTTTATCCGAAAAAGTGTCCTCTGTGTCATCAGATACTGAAAGAAAAGAACAGTTTGGTCTGCCCAGACTGTTTCCAAAAAGCCATGCCAATGAAAGAGCCTCTGTGCATGAAATGCGGAAGACCGGTAAGGATGGAAGAAGAATACTGCCAGGATTGCAGAAGCGGAGTTCATCATTTTACAGAAGGAAGAAGTATTTTTCCCTATGGAGAAATCTGGCGTCAGTCACTGGTACGGTTCAAGTATTATGGATGTCGGGAATACGGAGACTTCTACGCAAAAGCCATAAGTATTTATGGAAGACAATATCTGGAACGCTGGAAACCGCAGATGGTTGTGCCTGTACCTCTGCATTCCAGAAAGAAACGGATGAGAGGGTTCAACCAGGCGGCATATCTTGCAGAGAGGGTCAGCTGTTTTACGGGAATTCCGTGGAGTGACAATCTGGTAATTAAGATCCGGAACACGAAATCCCAGAAAAAACTTAATGCGTCCCAGAGGAAGAAAAACCTCAGAAACGCATATCTGGTAACCCGGAAAATTACCGGTTTCTCTGTACTGGTGGTGGATGATGTTTATACAACAGGAAGCACAATGGATGCCATGGCAATGTGTCTTCAGGAGGCAGGAGCAAAGGATGTTTATTTCCTTACAGTATGCGCTGGAAAGGCGTGAAAGAGCCGAAAAAACACTTTTCATAGGTAGGGAACTATGCTACAATAAATTTGATTGCAGTTAAATAAGAAAGCTTATGAGGAGTTATTTATGGTAAATGAAGAAAAGGTGAAGATCATGAATCGTCTTGCCATGTATGAGCATGGAGAAGGCAGGAAATATCTTCCGGTAAGCAGGTTTTACCGGAGTGATTATATTGGTCTTGCACTGATCAAAAATTTCTTTCTGGTAACCATCGGTTATGCGCTGCTGCTTGCCGGAATTGCTGCGTATTTCAGTGAATATCTTATGGACAATGTGAATAAGATTAATCTGGTTGCAGTAGGAATTTATGTCATAGTCGGTTACCTGATCGTACTTATTGCGTATTCAGTACTGACCTACATCCAGTATTCTGTAAAATATTACCGTGCCAAGAAGAGCGTAAAGGAATATTATCAGGATCTTACCAGACTGGAAAAAATCTACGGACGGGAAGAGAAAAGAACTCCTGCCCGGAGAAATGCAGGAGGACACAGAAAATGACAGCTTTACTTGAAATGAAACAGAATATCAAGAGATTTTATGGACAATATGAAGTATATATATTGCCGGTTCTGAAGTTTGCCCTGGCGTTTGTCTATTTTCTCTGGATTAACAGCAATATGGGCTATATGAAACAGCTGGATAATATTTTTGTAATCCTGATTCTGGCACTGGTTTGTTCAATCCTTCCTACATCTGTAATGATGTTTATCGGATTTGCGATGATGATCGGACACTGTTATGCAGTAGGTGTTGAAGTTGCGGGATTTATGCTTGTGCTGATTCTTTTTATGATGATTTTGTTCCTGAGATTCAGCAAATCACAGAATCTGGTGCTGATTCTGACACCACTTTCCTTTGGGTTCAGCGTTCCGGCCCTTCTTCCGTTAAGTGCGGGTCTGCTTGGCAGCGCTGTTTCAGCACTTCCGGCAGGATGTGGAGTGGTGATTTATTATTTTATCCGTTTTGTTCATGCACAGTCTGCGGCGCTTAGTGATCAGGGAACGGAGATTGCAGAGAAACTGAAACTGCTTTCTGACGGACTTGTCCAGAACTGGGCGATGTGGATTACCGTAATAGCATTTGTTGTAGTCGTTCTGCTGGTGAATCTTCTCAGAACGAGAGCTTTTGACTATGCATGGAGAATAGCAATCATTGTAGGGGGCGTGACATATATTCTGATTATCCTTGCCGGAGATTTTTGCCTTGATGTGACCGTATCCATGATACCGATGATTTTTTCCACCGTGGCTTCGGTTCTTGTTGGATTTGTGCTGGAATTTTTTGTATTTGGCGGAGATTACAGCAGAACAGAACGGCTGGAATATGAAGATGACGAATATTATTACTACGTAAAGGCTGTTCCGAAGGCTTCCGTATCAACTTCTGAGAGGAGTATCAAGAAGATTAACGCAGAGCCTGTACGAGAAGAAAAGAAGAAAGAAGACAGGGTGGTTTTCCGGGATGAGGATTTTTCAGAACGTAAAGATCCCAGAAACGTATCAAGAATGGAAAATTTTGAAAATACAGTAAGTGAGAAACCCCAGGAAATTGATGAGATTGATTTCGAAAAACAGCTGGAAGAATCACTGAAAGACCTTTAAAAATTTTAGGAAGATCAGAAAGAAAGGAGGAGACTTATGCAGAATACACTGTCAGTTCTGGCCGGATATCTTGGGAAAATTTCACTTCCGGGGCTTGGTGTGATTGATATTATTGAGATTGGACTGATTTCTTTCTTTGTATATCAGTTTATGGCCTGGATTAAATTTACACGGGCATATACGCTTCTTAAGGGTATTCTGATAGTCCTTGGTTTTATTCTGATCGCCTACATTTTCAAAATGAATACAATCCTGTGGATTTTCCGGAACCTGGCCAATGTGCTGGTGATTGGTGTAATTGTAATTTTTCAGCCGGAGCTGCGGCGTGCCCTGGAACAGCTGGGACAGAAAAAAATTGTTTCCACAATTATTCCCTTTGATACCGGAAAAGAAGTACAGGAACGTTTTAACGATAAGACCATTAACGAGCTGGTTAAGGCATGCTTTGATATGGGTGAAGTTAAGACCGGTGCACTGATTGTTATTGAGGAAGAAATACGTCTGGATGAATATGTGCGTACAGGTATTAATATTGACGGTATTCTTACCAGTCAGCTTCTGATCAATATTTTTGAGCATAATACTCCGCTTCACGATGGTGCCGTAATTGTCCGTGGCAACCGTGTGGTTGCGGCAACCTGTTATCTGCCTCTTTCTGATAATATGGAACTGAGTAAACAGCTGGGAACAAGACACAGAGCTGGTGTGGGAATCAGTGAGGCTACAGATTCCCTTACAATCATTGTTTCAGAGGAAACCGGACAGGTTTCCGTTGCACAGGGAGGAGAACTCTCCAGGGGGCTTAACAGCAAACAGCTTCGTGAAGTTCTGGTTGCAGCTCAGAATAAGAAAGTGGTTGACAACAGCAAACTGCGAAATCTGCTGAAAGGGAGAGTGAAACATGAAGAAAAATCTGACTAAAAACATCCCTTTGAAAATTATGTCCGTCATTGTGGGCATTCTTGTATGGCTGATCGTGGTAAATGTTGATGATCCTATTGTTACAAAAGGTTTTGTGATTTCCGACGTACAGATTATCAATGAGGCTTATGTAGATCAGCTTGGTGAAATGGTTATGCAGGATGACAGCGAAAATACCGTACGTGTATATATTACGGGATCCCGTAAGACTGTAAACCGTATTACCTCAAGTGATATTAAGGCAGTTGCAGATCTGCAGCAGGCACAGTCTACAGATACCGATCCGGTGATGATTCCCATTACAGCCACCTGTTCCGGAATTCTTGCGGAAAATATCCGGGTGTCACCACAGAATCTCAGCGTACATCTCGAAAAAAAGGTGACCAAGGAGTTTGCGATCAATGTAAGCAGTGGAGACAGTAAGCCGGCACAGGGACTGGAAATTGCTTCACTTACAGCCAACCCGGAAAAAGTCAGGGTTACAGGACCGGAGTCACTTGTTGGTAAAATAGATAGTGTGAGCGTAGACGTGAGCTCCAAAGTTGATGGAATTGATCAGGATACAACGATCACCAACGCGGAGCTGACGATTACGGATAAGAATCAGGATACCCTTTCATCCAATTCCATGAGTTATCTGAAATTTGACAACAACGGAAAAGTGAATGTCACCGCAAAACTTTGGAAGGTGCGTTCCGATATTCGCATCAGTGCAGGATATACCGGAGAACCGGCAGAAGGTTATGTGGTGGACAGTGTTACGACTGTGCCGGAGACGTTCAGCGTAGCCGGAAGCGAGGAGGCTCTGAATAATCTGAAACTTCAGGGAAATACCATCTATCTCGACAGCGAGAATGTGGATATTTCAGGAAAAAGTAATGATGTAGAGAAAAAAGTTAATCTGTCAGAGCTCCTTCCGGATGGACTGAAGCTGACATCTGGCTCCAGCGCAGATCTCTGGATTACCGTGAATATCCTGCCGGAAGGCAGTAAGATATACAGTTTCCCGACGGAGGATATTAAAGTAAAAGGTCTGCCGGATAATCTTCAGCTGGCGTTTGAAGTCGCGGATATAGAGCTGAAGGTTCAGGCAGAAGACGGAGATCTGTCGAAGTTTGATCTGAAATCGGTGGGTGCGGTTCTTTCCATGGACGACTGGGAAGAAGGAAGCTATGAAGTGCCGATTAAGATCAGTCTTCCGGATGGATATAAGCTTCTGGAAGATGTAACCGCAGAGATCAAGATCTCCAAAGTTTCCAATGTGGACAGTGGAAACAGTCAGTAACAGATAAGAAACACTATACAAGGGAGACATTCGTAATGTTAAGTTATCAGGTAACGGTCAGAAACCCATCAGGGCTTCATCTCCGCCCCGCAGGGCTCTTATGCGGCGAGGCAATAAAATATAAATCTTCCATAACATTTCAGCATGACGGTGGCACGGCGAATGCCAAGAGTGTGCTGAGTGTACTGGGAGCCTGTGTAAAAAGGGGAGATGAGATTACCTTGATCTGCGATGGTGAGGATGAGCAGGCGGCGCTTGATGCGCTTGTGGCTCTTATTGAGAGCGGATTGGGCGAATGATACGGTAACAATATCAATCATTAACAGCAGCATGAGCAGGAGGGATTATTGTGAAGAGAAGAGTTGTGGCAATCGTACTCAGCCTTACGTTGTGCATGGGTGGTACACTGGAAGCCGGAGCTGCAGCTTTGGGCAGCGCACAGGTGCAGGCAGCAGAGACCGGCACAGACGTGACAGCGGACAGTTTTGGTGATGAAGCAGAAACTGTACAACAGCCTCAGACAGAAGAGGAACAGACAGATACGGCAGAGGAAGATGGAACTGTAGATATATCAGGGGACACAGTAGAGACCCCGGATATTACAGAGACTCCGGATGTGACAGAAACACCGGATATCACAGAGACACCGGATATCACAGAAACACCGGAAGCAGATACAACAACTCCGGCGGATGAATTCAGTGCAGGAGAAGTGCAGGAACTGGAAGATCCGTCTGTAAAAGATACAAAAACACAGAATACCGATGACGGAGCTACAGCGGCAGTCGTTTCGGAGGGTGCAGAGCTTGTAGATGGTGTGGTTATTGCCAAGAGCAGTGACTGGGAATCTGACAGCATGGGATTCAGACTTCTCAAAAAGACAGCTTCTGATGAGGTGGTGCCGGCAACAGAATCCGGAAATCAGACAGAAGAACAGACGGACAGCAGCACGGAAGAAACTCCGGCAGCCGTTTCCGAGGATGCAGCTGACAGCAGTGATACAACAGATTCAGCAGAAACAACAGAAACAGAAAATACACAGGAGGCTGTACAGCCGGAAGTTTCAACAGAAACAGCTGAAGAGACCGAAAATGCTTCAGTTGAAAATCTGGCTCTGGATAATGGTGAAACAACAGAGGCAGCAGAATCTGATTCAACCGTTGCAACTACGGAAAAGAGTTATTTTACATCCGCAGATGGTCTTCTGAAAATCAATACCGATGGCCATGTCGGATATTATCTTTTCAATGAAAAAGGATATCTGATGACAGGACGTGTAACACGTGAGCCAGGCGTAGATGGTTATACCGGAACCAAGAAAGTGGAATGGTACCTTCTTGAGAAGGATAAAGCAACTCTGTATACAGGATGTGAAGGCCAGGAAATCACACCGTGGACTTCCAATCTTGGACAGCAGCAGAGAAAATACTGGCTGTGGACAGGAACAACTTTCCGCTATTACAGCTCAGCCGGCAATTATATGACGGTAGAAGAATGTAATATTTACGGAAAAGTCTATAAAATTGGAAGTGCCTATTATACACTTGCAAAAAATGGTGCACCACGTGTTGGTATCATTAAACTGACAACCGGTTCCACGACTTATGAATATTACTTTAAACCGGCATCCAAGAGTGGAGAGATCCCAGGAAAACTTTTCTACGGCGGATGGACCTATGTGCTGAACAGTAAGAAGGAAAAACGTTTCATTTACTGCAGTCCGAAGTCATCCACACGTGGACAGATCATGAAACATGGTGTTTATGTATCCAAGGTAATGTCCAAGAAATATCTGTATATGCTGAATTCCAGCGGCTATGTTATGAAGAGCACAATGGCAAAGGCCGCAAACAAGAATAATGCATATTATATTACAGACAGCAAAGGCCGTGTAATCAAACAGAAACTCGTCAAATATAAAAATGGATACAGATATTACTTCGGAAGTGATGGAAAGAGAGTTACCTGGAAAAACTGCTGGCACAGCTGTCCGGGAGCTTCCAACAAGATTTATTATTTTGGAAGTACTCCGGGAAGAGTTGTTGAAAAGCACGGATGGCAGAAAGTGACTGATACAAAGGGTAAATTCTTCGGCTGGTTCTACTTTGACAGCAAGGGAAATCATTATAAGAGCCAGATGCTGACAGCAAAGAGCTCCGGAAAGAGCTATTACTTTAACAGCACAGGACAGCTGGTAGGTGGTAAAACCAAAATTGGCAGCAAATATTACTTCTTTGCTACTTCAGATTCCAAGAACCATCGTGGATGGATGTACAAGAATACACTGATCCGTTATCAGAATAAGTGGTACTATGCAGACAAGAACGGTGTCCTGAAAAAGAGCGGATGGCAGAAATCCGGAAAATACTGGTATTATTTCAGTAATTATACAGCAGTAACCAATAAATCCATGAAGCGTGGTTCTGTAAACGGTTATCTGGACAGTCAGGGACGTTTTTCAACAGGATGGGTAATTTTCAGCGATTACTATGATCAGGTAAAATATATCGATCCGGATACAGGTTCCAAATATCTGACCAATACAAAACGCTGGATTGACGGTAAACTCTATTACTTCGATAAGAATGGATACCGTCGTAACGACCTTACTTCTATTTATAAAGGACCGTATTATCTGGAAGTAGATAAGACCAATGGTGTTATGACTGTTTATACAGATTCCAGTAAGAAGATTCCGGTTAAGACAATCCGTGTTTCCGTAGGTCTTGCCGCAACACCGACTTGGGATGGTACATACAGACTGAGCCGCAGTCTGAGATGGCAGCCGCTAATGGGACCGTCCTGGGGACAGTACGGAACACATGTTGACGGATGCGGACAGGGTGGTATTTTCATTCATTCTGTAGCTGGTGCAACAAAGAGTGTTTACAATCTTCCGGCAGGAGAATATCTGAAACTTGGTCAGCCGGCATCTCATGGATGCATCCGTACCTGTGTTGCAGATGCAAAATGGGTATATGAGAACTGCAATGGTTCTACAATCCATATTTACAGCAGTGGTAAATACAGCAGCAACGAATCCTTCAAGGGACCGTTAGGCCGCAGACCACTTGCCACATTCCGCGGAGATGGAAGTTTTGACCCGACCGACCCGGAAGTGCCGTGATTTTGAATATCTATTAAGTAAATAACAGAAGGCCGGTGATCAGCCAGTGAGTTGACACCGGCCTTCTTTATGCCATCAGAAAATACTTGGCAATAAGTCTTTACTTTCCATTTTATGGCGGTATAATAAATTCATCTGACAACTGATTATGATGATGGGAAAGGAACGAAGATGAAAAACTGGAAAAGATG
The DNA here is from genome assembly GCF_018785655.1 of Blautia sp. MCC269. NCBI lineage: Bacteria > Bacillati > Bacillota > Clostridia > Lachnospirales > Lachnospiraceae > Blautia > Blautia sp. MCC269. The sequence continues at coordinate 103,096 of NZ_WQQE01000013.1, forward strand.
GCTGGCAGCAGGGTGTATGGCAGCATTGTTAGGGATCGGAACAATGGGGACTACAGCGATGGCAATGGGTGGCGGTGGAGTGGACCGCAGTGATACCGTTGCTGAGGAAGAACGAATTGAGAAAGTTCCCAGTGGAAAAGCAACACAGAATTCCACAACCAGTTCCAAAGCATGGAAGAAAATCAACGGTGTTTGCTATAATGGAAGCGGGCAGAAGCTGGAAGGAGCAATTACAAGAGGCATCGATGTTTCCGAATGGCAGGACACCATTAACTGGAGTAAGGTAAAAAATGATAATGTGGACTTTGCGTTTGTAAGGATTTCCTACGGATTAAATCATCTGGATAAGACCTACGATTATAATATGAAACAGACAGAAAAAGTAGGGCTTCCAGTGGGAACTTATGTATATAGCCTTGCAACTACCACACAGCAGGCGATGAAGGAAGCACAGCTTGCGATTAAAAAAATGGACGGATATAAAGTTTCTTATCCGGTAGTGTTTGATATTGAGTATGAAAAAATGCGAAGCCTTTCTGCATCCCAGATTGCAAGTATTGCCAGAGCATTTTGCAATGAGATCAAAAAAGCAGGATATTATCCGATGATCTACTGCAACACAGACTGGTATGACAATAAGCTTGATTGGAGTAAAATGACCGGTTATGATGTCTGGCTTGCGAGATATGGCGACAAGATTCTTGCACCAGACAAGAAAAAATACAAATATACAATCTGGCAGTCAACGGATGGTGATGGTGGCGGATATCTGAAGACAACCAAGGGACTGATCAGTGGAATTCCAAGTTATTCTACGGTAGATGTTGATTTCGGATATGTGGATTACACAAAAAAAATTACTCCAAGATGGCATGCACAGAGCAGCTATAAAGCCTCTACAAAACCGGATACTTCCTCCGGAAAAACCGGATGGTACACAGAAAACGGAAAAAAATTCTATTATCTGAACGGTGTTAAGAAAACCGGCTGGGTTACCGTAAGTGAAAAAAACTATTATATCGATAAAACAAATGGAATGTACAAAAGTAAAAAAATTACGGATTCCAAAAATGTGGTGAGATATGTAGACAAATACGGTGTGATGGTAAAGAGCAGGTGGATAACCGTAAGTGGTAAGAAATACTACTTTGACAAAACCGGAAAAGCGTTAAAAGGCATGAAAAAAGTAGGCAAGAATTACTATTATTTCCAGACAAAATATGGTTATATGATGAAATATGTAAGGTATATGAACAGCAATGATGATGTCTATTATTTTGGTGGGGATGGCATCATGGTTAAGAGTGTATTTTATACATGGAGCGGAAATAATGAAAAACATACTTATTATTTCATGTCGGATGGAAAAATGTGCAGATCCTGGTTGACACTTAATGGAAAGAAATATTATTTTGATCCGGATACAGGAATTATGTATAGAGACTGTACTCTGAAGATAAAAGGCAAGAACTATACCTTCAATTCCAAAGGTGTATGCACAACGAAATAAAAAACAGCAGTAAAAAAAATGGCAGTGTAATCCGCAACTGCCATTTTTTTGTCTGTCATGGAAAATTATAAGGTATAAATCAGAATTCCTACAATAATAATCAGATTTCCGATGATTTTTCCGCGGGTGATTTTTTCCTTCAGGATGCTCCAGGAAAAAATCAGTACAAAGACATAAGTGGCCGTATCAATCACAGGCCCGAACTTCATATCGACTCTGGTATAACACCAGGTATTTAAGAGAAGGACTCCGAAAAAGATACCATAGGCCAGGATGACTCTCCAGTTCAGGTATTCCCTGAGAGGATTTTTGTAAGTGATATTGGCGCTCTGTTTCAGAAGAACCTGTGAAATTGCGGAAAAAAAGGTTCCTGCCAACATAATCAGCATAAAAGTTCTATTCATATTTCTGCACCGTCCAGACTCCGATTAGAACAATCAGGATACCGATAATGTTCTGAATCGACAGATTTTCGTGAAAAATGATCACAGCCCATACCTGGGACCACAGAAGATAGACGCTTTTGTTTGCGTAGGCTGTGGAAAGGGAAAATTTTTTGATTACCTGCTGCCATGCAATGGCGTAAATTCCACAGTTTGCGATCATAAGAAAAAGAAATACATAGAGAAGTGGGCTGGTAAGCCCTTCTTTATTATAATAAACCGATGCAAATTTGGAAAAAACGCTGGTAAGAGAAAACAGCAGGATATTCAGATGAAGCTGAATGTAATCTTTGAGTTTTGTCATGTTTCCTCCATATAAAATAAGTTTTGGAATGCGATAGCTGATAATCAATATAGCGCATTCGTCTGCTTTATGCAAGAAAATGTTTGAGCAATGTAACGGTTTACAACAGGAATTGAAAATGATAAGATTAAACGATAAGTGTCAACTGATACAAAAGAGAGGGAAAAAACTATGTGTCTATATTCAGTGGTTGTTCCTGTATACAATTCAGAACATACGCTGCAGGAACTGTACACTCGCCTGGAAAAAGTTTTCCGGGAAACAATAAAAGAAGAATTTGAACTGATTCTGGTAGATGACGGATCAAAGGACCGTTCTTTTGAGGTGATGAAAGAACTTCGTGATAAGGATTCCCGTGTGAAAATCATCCAGATGGCAAGAAATTTCGGCCAGCATCCGGCGCTTCTGTGCGGATTTGCTCATGCAAAAGGGGAATTCATTGTGACCATGGATGATGACCTTCAGCATCAGCCGGAAGAACTTCCGAAGATGATCAATGTCATGAACGAGCGGGATGATGTGGATGTGATTATTGCAAGTTATGAAGGCCGGAAACATAACCTGATTCGTAAGCTGGGAACCAAATTATCTGTCTGGGCTACTTCCAAAATGCTTGGAAAAGACCCGGATCTTCAGATCACCAGTTACCGTCTGATCCGCCGCTTTCTGGTAGAAGCCATGCTGAAGACCAATACATATCTTCCGCAGATCGGCAATCTTCTGGTTTTAAGTTCCAATCGAATTATCAATGTGCCGGTACAGCATGCAGCCCGTGCCTATGGAAAAAGCGGATATTCTTTTCGCCGTCTTGTGAAAGACCTGATCTATGATATCACAGCACATACGGCATTTCCGCTTCTTATGGTGCGGAATATCGGAATCGCAAGTTTTCTGGTAAGCCTTTGCCTGGCGATTTACTATCTGGTCCGCTATTTTATGTTCGGAATCTCTGTGGAAGGATGGACATCCCTGATGCTGGTAATGCTGGCATTCTTTGGGCTGACGCTGCTTTCCATTGGAATTATCGGAATTTATCTTATGAATATCCTCAATGAGGCGAAGAAGATGCCACATTATGTGATCCGTCAGGAGGAAACAGACTGATGAAAAAAGAAATCGGCGGTTACCTGGAGCTGGAGGAATCCACAGGCCGGGGATATTATCCGGAACTTTTTGGGGTAAACCTTGGAAGAACCGCACTTCTCTGGCTGATGGAAGCCCGAAACTGCAAAAAAATTTATCTTCCCACGTATCTTTGTGATTCTGTAACCGGAGCCTGTGAGAAAACAGAAGCGGAAATTGAATTTTATCATATGGATGAAAAATTACGTCCGCTTTTTCCAGAAAAGAAGCTTCCGGAGGGCGAATATCTCTACCTTGTAAATTACTACGGACAGCTGACTGATGACAGAATCCTGGAATATAAGGGGATTTACGGAAACATTATTGTGGATCATACCCATGCGTTTTTTCAGAGACCGCTGCCTGGCGTGGATACTTTGTATTCCTGCCGGAAATTTCTGGGTGTCAGTGACGGGGCGTATCTGTCAACAGATGCAAGACTGAATCCGGAAGCGAAACCGCTGGATCATTCCATGGGAAGGCTTGAGCACATTCTGGGCCGATATGAATATGATGCCGGTACTTTTTACCAGAAGATGCTGGACAATGCGGCAGACTATCATGAAATGGAAATCCGCCGCATGTCACGACTGACCGGAAATCTTCTCCATTCCATGGATTATCCTTATATAAAAGCAAAAAGAGAAGAAAATTATCATTTGCTGGCAGAACTTCTTCCGTCAGAAAGTATTTTTAATGAAGTGGTTCCGGAAGGGCCTTTTGCCTATCCCTATTATCATAAGGACGGACTGGCACTTCGAAAATGGCTGGCCGGCCGGAAGATTTTTGTGCCGACTTACTGGCGGAATATTATTGATCATTTTGGTGAAGATACCATGGAATATGACTGGGCCGCCAATGTCCTTCCGCTGCCCTGCGACCAGAGATACGGAGAGGAAGAAATGCGTTACATTGCAGATTCCATAAGAGAATGGGAGGAAACAAAAGCATGAAACACCGACTGCTGATACTGGGAACTCTGGGTGAGTTTGTACAGCTTGTATGTAAAGCCAGGGAAAAAGGATACTACACCATTGTCTGTGATGGATATCCGGATGGCCCGGCAAGAGAATTTGCGGACGAAGCGTATCAGATTCCGGTAACAGACACGGAAAAAATTGCAGAACTTTGCCGGGAAAAAAAGATTGACGGGATCATTACGTCTTTTTCTGACCTGCTTCTGGAATGTATGGTAAAAATTGCAGACAGGGCAGGGATTCCCTGCTATCTGAAACCGGAACAGCTTCCATGGTACCGTGATAAATCCCGGACAAGGGAACTTCTTCAGGAACTGGGACTGCCAACCCCCGGATTTCAGAAAATCCCCACAGCAGTGCTGAAAGATCCGGATAGAAAGTTAAGGCTTAAGGAGCTGCTTAAGGGGCTTCGCTACCCGGTAGTCAGCAAGCCTCTTGATAAATACGGTTCCCGTGGAATCTATATATCTGAAAATCTGGAAGAACTTATAAAAGCAGCAGAAAAAACAGCGGAATTTTCTGATATGCCGGAGATTCTTGTGGAAGAATATAATGATGGTTATGAATTTAATATGATGACCTGGGTCAGAAATGGAAAGGTGCATGTAATCAGCATTGCAGACCGCGAAAAAACATCTGTCGCAAAAGGGGAAATTCCTGTCAGTACAAGAAACGTTTATCCGTCCAGACTGATGTCAGAAGTGGAAAAACCTGCAACGGAACTTCTTCAGGCATATGTGAAAAAAACAGGCCAGAAAGAAGGCGCACTTTCCATGCAGTTTTTCTGGAAACTGGGAGAGGGGATTCAGGTCTGTGAGATTGCGGCCCGTTTTTTCGGATACGAACATGAACTTACTGATATGGTATACGGATTTAATATGGAAGAATTTCTTCTGGCTTCGCTGTATGACCAGGAAAAACTTGACCGTATACTGGCAGAACATGATATTCATAAGCCGCAATGCTGTGGCGCTGTGATCTATTTTCAGGGAAGGCTGCTGACAATCGCAGATCAGTCTGCGGCTGTCCGGCTCGGCCAGAAAAAAGAAGTACAGAAGCCGTGGATTTTTTATGAAGAAGGGGAAACCGTGATTGAGCATGGCCCCAACCCATATCTGGCTCTGTACTATGTAAAAACAGAAAACAGACAGGAAATGGACCGTCTGACACAGGAATTTTACCGGGATATGCATATTTTGGATTCTTACGGAAAAGAAGTTGCATATCAGAACCAGATTCCCGATTATACACCGGCAGAAAAATAGGCATTGAATTTGCAACATGAGTGTGAGAAAATGGAATGTACAGTTAATGTAGAAAAATAGAAAATAAAGAGGAAATACATGATTGATTTTAACAGACCTGCGTTTACAGGCAAGGAATTCGAGTATATCCAGGATGCGGTGAACCGAGGAATGCTCTGCGGTGACGGAATCTATACCAAGAAATGTTCCGCATGGATGGAAGAACGTTTTCATGTGGGTCATGTGATGCTTACGACCTCCTGTACCCATGCACTGGAAATGGCGGCGTTTCTTGCGGACATCCATCCGGGAGATGAAGTAATCATGCCGTCTTACACTTTTGTGTCAACAGCAGATGCTTTTGTACTGCGCGGAGCGAAGATTGTGTTTGTGGATATCCGTCCGGATACTATGAACATTGATGAAAAACTGATCGAACAGGCGATCACAGAAAAAACCAGGGCAATTGTTCCGGTTCACTATGCGGGAGTTGCCTGTGAAATGGATACAATTATGGATATTGCCAGACGGCATAATCTGAAAGTTGTGGAAGATGCAGCTCAGGGTGTGGATGCCTACTATAAAGGAAAAGCACTGGGAACCATCGGAGATTTTGGCTGCTACAGTTTCCATGAAACGAAGAATTACACAATGGGAGAGGGTGGCGCAATTCTGTTCAATGGGGATCAGTATCAGGAAAAAGCTGAGATTCTCAGAGAAAAAGGAACAGACCGCAGCAAATTTTTCCGCGGGCAGGTGGATAAATACCGCTGGATGGATTATGGGTCTTCGTATCTGCCCAGTGAACTGAATGCTGCATATCTTTATGCTCAGCTGGAACAGCACAAAAAAATCAGTGACAAGAGAATGCAGATTTATAACTTCTATAATGAAAATCTGAAATTTCTTGCGGAAGAAGGCAAGATCGAACAGCCCTACGTTCCGGAAGAATGCACGCACAATGCACATATGTATTATATTAAAGTTCATGATATCAAGGTGCGTACCAGACTTCTGAAATATCTCCGTGAAAAAGAAATCTGCAGCGTGTTCCATTATGTGCCCCTTCATTCCGCACCTGCGGGAAAAAAATTTGGAAGATTTTCCGGGGAGGATGTTTATACAACAAAAGAAAGTGAACGTCTGATGCGCCTTCCCATGTTCTATAACCTGGATATGGAGGATGCGAAGAAAGTCGTTGATGCCATTGCTTCTTTTGATGGCTTCTGATAAGAGAAGGGATAAATTATGAAAAAAATAAAAAAACTGTTTGTGGTTCTGGCAGCAGGGATGGCGTTGATGCTGCCGGTACAGGCCATGGCTGCGGTAGATCTCAATGCAAAATATGAGATCAGTACCAACCAGATTCAGGGATGGCCTGCAGGACCGGAAATTATTTCAGATACCGGTATTCTGATGGATGCAGATACCGGAGTGGTTCTTTACAACAAAGGTGCGGATGAGCAGAGATATCCGGCAAGTATTACCAAGATTATGACATTGCTGGTGGCAGTAGAGAATTCCACCATGGACGAGCAGGTGACCTTTACAGAAACCGGAGTGCGTAACGTAAATGCGGATTCCAGCAATATCGGTACGCAGGTGGGAGAGATTCTTTCCATGAAGGATTGTCTGTATGCACTGATTATCCAGTCTGCCAATGATGTTGCCGCACAGATTGCGGAACATATCGGCGGCACAGAGCAGGCGTTTATTGATATGATGAATCAGCGCGCACAGGAGATCGGATGTACCAATACGCATTTTGCCAACTCCAGCGGACTTCCGGATGACAACCATTATTCTTCCGCAAAGGATATGGCACTGATTATGCGAGAAGGCCTCAAAAATGAGGATTTCCGTACGGTAATCGGCACTGCAGATTATGTTATCGAACCCACCAATATGAATACCCAGCAGAGAATTCTGCATACCCATCATCCGATGTTTGCTCCGGAAAGCGGATTTTATTATGATGGCTGTATCGGAGGAAAGACGGGAACTACGGTTGCGGCCGGACATACACTTGTCACTGCGGCAAAAAAAGACAATACCACGTATATTGCGGTAACCATGCGTGCCGCAGATCTGGCGAATTCCTGTATGGATACTACGGCCATGTTTAACTACGGTTTTGAGAACTTTACAAAAACAGAAGTGGATGGCGGAAGTGTACTTCTTCCAAAGGGAACAGAACTTGCTTCCCTGACCACGAAGGCGGAGAATATTGACGGAAAAACAGAAACCAGTTATTATTTTGGAGATTATCTGATTGGAAGTGCCAGTGTGGCGCAGGCGACACCGTCACCAACACCGGAGCCGACTACTGAGGCAGAAGACAGTACAGAAGCCGACAGTACCGGAACAGATATTTCGACAGAGGATGAAAGCGGACAGACGGAAGCAGAGAATACGACGGAAAAAAAAAGCGTGCCTGCCATGCGTAAAATCCTTCTTATGATTATGGGTGCTATGATTCTGATTCTGATAGCCCTTCTTGCGGCTCTCGGAGTGAAAGAAAAGAAACATAAAAAGAAACACAAAAACAAACATAAATAGAAAAGGAGAAAGAAAAATGGGAAAAATAAAAGTAACACAGTGCGGAGATATTGAAGGACTGAAAGTGATCGAGCCAACTGTTTTTGGGGATTCCAGAGGATATTTCATGGAAACTTACAATTACAACGATTTCAAGGAAGCCGGAATTGATGTGGAGTTTGTTCAGGATAACCAGTCCAGCTCCCGTTACGGTGTTCTCCGCGGACTTCATTTCCAGATCAACTATCCGCAGGACAAACTGGTACGTGTGGTAAACGGAGAAGTGTTTGACGTTGCAGTTGACCTTCGTGAGGGTTCCAAGACTTTCGGAAAATGGTACGGCGTTGTTCTTTCTGCTGAGAACAAGAAACAGTTCTTTATCCCGAAGGGATTTGCTCATGGATTCCTGGTACTTTCTGAGAATGCGGAGTTCACCTACAAATGCTCTGATTTCTATCATCCAAACGATGAGGGCGGACTGATCTGGAATGACAAGGACATCAATGTAGAGTGGCCGATCCCGGAAGGCATGGAGCTTATTTTCTCCGACAAGGATCAGAAGTGGGGAAGCTTCCAGGAATATAAGAATCGATAAGGAATTACAGAATGAAGAAAATATTAGCTTTGCCGGCAGAGCTGTACCAGAATCGAAAGCTGGTTTTAAGCCTTGCAAAAAATGATTTCAAAACAAAATATGCAGGATCCTATCTTGGCATTGTCTGGGCATTCATCCAGCCTATCGTGACGATCCTGGTCTACTGGTTTGTATTTTCCGTGGGACTGAAAGCCGGAACTGTATCGGATTATCCTTTTGTACTCTATCTGGTATCCGGTATCGTGCCGTGGTTTTTCTTCCAGGATGCGTTAAACGGTGGAACCAATGCACTGATTGAGTATAATTACCTTGTAAAAAAGGTTGTATTTAAGATCAGTATTCTTCCCATCGTGAAGATCATTTCCGCACTTTTTGTGCATGTGTTTTTTGTAGTGTTCGCACTTATTTTGTGCGCATGTTATGGATATACACCAAGTTTATATACACTGCAGATCATTTATTATTCCATCTGTACCTTCCTTTTGGTACTGGGGCTTGTGTATGCCACAAGTGCAATCGTCATTTTTTTCCGTGACCTGACCCAGATCATCAGCATTTTTCTCCAGGTTGGCGTATGGCTTACACCGATCATGTGGGATATCAATATGCTGTCTTCACATCCATGGCTGATCAAGCTGTTCAAGCTGAATCCGATGTACTATGTAGTTACGGGTTATCGTGATTCCATGCTTGGTCATGTCGGAATCTGGAACCATGCTTCATGGACGATCTATTTCTGGGTGGTTACGATCCTGCTTTTCGGACTGGGATCTGTAATATTCAAACGTCTGAAACCGCATTTTGCAGACGTTCTTTGATCGAATCAGGGAAGTCTCCTGCGGAAACTTGCTCAGTACGCAGAAAAACAGCAAAACGGCGACAGATTGTGAGAGTGAACGATTTACACAAAAGTGAGGTTAAAAATGGCAGAAGATATTGCGATTTCAGTAAATGATGTCAGTAAAATGTATAAACTTTACGATAATCCCATGGACCGTCTTAAAGAGTCTCTGGGATTATCCAGAAAAAAGAAATATAAAGAGCACTATGCTCTGAACCACGTATCTTTTCAGGTGCATAAAGGGGAAACAGTAGGAATCATCGGAACCAATGGATCTGGTAAATCTACGATCCTGAAGATCATCACAGGCGTACTTTCTCCTACAGGTGGAGAAGTTTCCGTAAATGGAAGGATTTCCGCTCTTCTGGAGCTTGGAGCAGGATTTAACGGAGAATATTCCGGACTTGAGAATGTATATCTCAACGGAAGTATGATCGGTTTTTCCAGAGAGGAGATTGATGCCAAGCTGCAGTCTATCCTGGATTTTGCAGATATTGGAGAGTTTATCCATCAGCCGGTAAAAACATACTCCAGTGGTATGTTCGTGCGTCTGGCTTTTGCGGTGGCCATCAATATCGATCCGGAGATCCTGATCGTTGATGAGGCGCTTTCCGTAGGTGATGTATTTTTCCAGGCAAAATGTTACCGGAAATTCGAGGAGTTCAAGGAAATGGGTAAGACCATTTTGTTCGTAAGCCACGACCTGAGCAGTATCGGAAAATACTGCGATCGGGTTGTTCTTCTCAACAAAGGAGAAAAGCTTGCGGAAGGTGGCGCCAAGGAGATGGTCAATCTCTACCGTCGTGTGCTGGTGAATCAGTATGATGATGCAGATCTGGAGGAAGGTGCAGAGAATGCAGAAGCAGGGCAGGATGGTCAGCTGACAGATGGCACAGCTGGAGAAAATGTGTCGAAAAAAGAGCATGCCGGAGGCGGCAGGGCTATGAAAGACAGCCTGAATCTGAATCCGAAGGTTCTTGAGTATGGCAGTAAGCTTGGAGAGATCGTGGATTTTGCGATCCGGGATGATACCGGAATGATTACAAATGTGATCGAAAAAGGTAAAGAATTTTCTGTTCAGATGAAGGTACGCTTTCAGGCAGATGTCAATGACCCGATTTTTGCATTCACACTGAAAGATCTGAAAGGTACGGAAATCACAGGAACAAACACCATGTATGAACACACTCCTGTGAAACCGCAGAAAGCCGGTGATGTGCGGGAGATTACTTTTAAACAGATAATGCCGCTGGAGGCAGGAGAATATATGCTTTGTCTGGGCTGCACAGGATATAAAGACGGCGATTTTACCGTATTTCACCGGCTTTATGATGTGTGCAATCTGACGGTGATCACAGATAAAAAAGCAGTGGGATATTTTGACATGTTTTCCAAAGTATCTGTGAAATAAGTGGAGGAACTACTATGGCGGAGTTGAATTTAGATTATTATACGGCGAAGGATCATTATTCCGATGGGGATATCGAGGAAACACTTCTGAAAATGGCACAGGAAGGGAAATCGTTTGAGGACCTGCCGGAGGATGAAGTGAGTTTTCCCATTGTCTATCATTTTTCCGGACTGCGGGAGAATATTTTAAGCTGGTACCCTCTGAAAGAGACGGATTCCGTTCTTGAGATCGGAGCCGGATGCGGAGCTATTACCGGAATGCTTTGCCGCAAGGCCGGGCATGTGACTTCAGTGGAGCTTTCCAAGCGTCGTGCAGACATAAATTATGCAAGAAACAATGATAAAGAAAATCTCACGATCATGGTTGGAAATCTCAACGACATGACTTTTCCGGAGAAATTCGACTATGTGGTAGTAAACGGTGTTCTGGAGTATGCCATGAGTTTTACGGAAGGAAAAACTCCTTACGAGACATTTCTTCAGCGTATGGGTGCATACCTGAAACCGGAGGGAAGACTTCTGATCGCCATCGAGAACCGACTGGGACTGAAGTACTTTGCCGGAGCACCGGAGGATCACACAGATCTTCACTTTTTCGGAATCAACGGATATCCGGGAAATCAGTCTGTGCGCACCTTTTCCAAGAATGAACTGGGAGAGCTGCTGGAAAACAGCGGCTTTCCTTTTCTGCACTTTTATTACCCGTACCCGGATTACAAATTTCCTACAGAAATTTTTACAGATGAGAGCCTTTATACCAATTCCTATGGAAGAAACTATCCGGTGTACACAGATAAGACAGCGGATCTTTTCTCAGAACATGCAGGGGTAAAAGCTTTTGAAAAAGAGAAGATCCTGAGCAGTTTTGTGAATTCTTTCCTTGTGGAGGCCGGAAGAACAGAAAGACAGGAGAAGGAAGAAATTCTCTATGTAAAACTGAATCAGGAACGAAAGGAAAAGTTTCGGCTTCTGACAAAGATCGTTCGTGAGAACGGAGAGGTCCGTGCAGAAAAAGAGGCCATGGTGCCTGAGGCAGAGTGGTTCCTGAAGACCCTGGAAAAGCTTGGAGCGGAAAAAACAGGCTCTGATAAATATAAAAATCTTCCATGCAAGGCAGAAAACGGAAAAGTCAGCTATCCGCTTCTTACCGGAAAAACTCTTCATCAGGAAATCGCTGAACTTGCTCATGAAGGAAAAACCGGGGAGCTCAAAGGACTTCTTAAGAATTTCCATCGGGATTTTTTCCAGTCCCGCAGGATCATGGATTACAGAACGAAAGAGTTCTGTGAGGTATTTGGAAAATATCCCGGAAGAACAGATTATGAATGTGTCTGCCCTGCCAATGTGGATCTGATCTGCAGTAATATTTTCATGGGTGAAAGCCAAAATCAGATCATTGATTATGAATGGATGTTTGATTTTCCTGTACCGGTGAATTTCATTATGTGGCGTCTGATCCATGAACTGTATACTCATATTCCGGAGCTGCCACAGCTGATACATGAAGATGATATGATGGCAGAATTTGAAATCGGTTACACAGATTATGAGATCTTCATGAAATGGACCATGCATTTTGTTTATGAGTATGTTGGATGTGGATCCCTGCTTCCGTTTGAACAGAAAAAAGTACCGGTTTCCGTAACAGAGCTGGTGAACAGAGAAAGAGAAAAACACCAGATGCACAGTAAGATTTACTATGATCTTGGTGAGGGCTTCTGTGAAGAACATACGCTTTATGCAGAGGGAAAACTTACAGGAAACCGTTTTCGGGTGGATTTTGATCTTTCCGAAATTGAGGGGATAAAGAATCTCCGATGGAATCCGGCAAACGGTCATTTCCTGAAAGTAAAAGTAGAGCGCCTGGACTGCGGATGCAGTGCAGAACTTGTGCCGCAGGGTGTTCATATGAAGGTGGACAACAGTATAACCGCATTTTTTACAACCGATGGTTTTTATCTTATTCACGTTACACACCCGGAAAATGTAGATAAGATCGTAATTGAGGGAAAACTTGACTGTCTGGAGCTTCCGGATGTGGAAAAGCTTCTGGCATTTGAAAAAGAACGGGAAGTACGCAGGGAACAGGAAAGAGTTAAAAAAGAGGCCGAACGTGCAGCAAAACAGGCGGCGGAAGAGGCAGCCCGTATGCAGGAAGAGGCACTGCGTCATCCTGGCAAAAAAGCTCAGGTGAAAAGGCTGGTCAAAAAAGTTCTCCATTATCATACAGAGCCAGCAACTGTGATGGGAGTGGAGGCAACTCCTACCTGTATGGGAAGTGTTGATTTTTTCCATTATGAAAATGGTACTTTAAATGCCATTGGCTGGGCATTTGATCCTACATTTGCTTCCATGGGACAGCCAAGGATCGTATTTTATCAGGGAACACAGAAGCTTCAGGAAGCTTCCTGTACTACGATCTACCGTACGGATGTAGCCAATGCCATTGGAAAGCCGGAGGCGGAAAGTGCGGGATTTTCTTTCCTGGCAACGGTTCTTGCGCCGGCAGAGATTTCTGTTTTTCTGGAATACGGAACAGCAGCAGATACCGGAAGATTCCTCATTGGAAAGATTCCCGGAACCAGAGATCAGAAGGAACTTCTGGTATATGCCATTGAAGATCCGAAGAGTATCGGAAATCTCCGCCACTTCAAACAGCGTTATGTCCGCAGTGTGAGAAAAGATTATCCACAGGCTGTTTATCAGCAGAAGGTGGATGTGATCGTGCCGGTTTATAATGGTCTGGAGTATTTTGACGCCCTGTTTTCCGGAATTGAGAAGACAAAGGTTCCGTATCGCCTGATCATTGTAAATGACAAGAGCCCGGACTTGGAAGTAGGAAAATATCTGGAAAAATATGCCGCAGAGCATGACAATGTGGTACTTCTTAACAATGAGACCAATATGGGCTTCCTTCCGTCTGTAAACCGTGCGTTAAAGATGGCGGAAAATCACGTTGCCCTTGTAAATACAGATGTGGAGGTTCCGGAAGAATGGTTGGAGCGCCTGATGCTTCCGATCTTCGCAAAGGAAAAGATCGCCACCACCACACCGTTTACCACCTGCGGAACCATCTGCAGTTTCCCGGATTTCTGCCGGGATAACAAACTGTTTGAGGGAATGCCGCTGTGGGAGATCGATGATGAATTCCGCATGATCCGCCCGCAGTATCCATCCATGCCTACAGGTGTGGGATTCTGCATGGGTATGAACCTGAAAGCCATCAGAGAAGTCGGACTTCTGGATGAGGAGAACTTCGGAAAAGGCTACGGAGAGGAAAACGACTGGTGCCAGCGTGCCATAGCTGCAGGTTATGAGAACGTACATGTGGATAACCTGTTCGTATATCACAAACACGGTGGAAGCTTCCCGTCCGAGGAGAAACAACGCCTTCTGAAAGAGCACAGCGACGCACTGCTCCGCAAACATCCGGATTACAACAAGGATACCGCAGACTACTGCAGAAGAGATCCGCTCCGTCCGGTAAGACTTTATGTGGAGATGAAACTTCTCAATAAGAAGCTGGATGTGCCTACCATTGTGGCCTTTGACCATGATCTGGGCGGCGGAGCTACGGCTTATCTTGTGGAGAAAAGGCGTCTGGCACTGCGGGAAGGATACCGTTTTGTGACCATCCGCTATAATATCGTAAGCAATCGTTTTTACTTTACTTATCAGTATAAGCAGTACGAGATGGAATTTTTTGCCAATGATCTGGAAACTGCACTTGACGAGCTGATGCGTGTGGACGAGATCTGGATCAACGAGCTTGTAACTTACCAGAATCTCTACGAAACCCTGGAGCGTATCCTGCGTCTTAAGAGAGAGCAGGGGGCGAAGATCCTCATGCTTCTTCATGACTTTTTCGCCCTTTGTCCGGCAGTGAACCTGATCGATGCCAGGGGAAAATACTGCGGCGTGCCATCCTGTGAGGTCTGCGACAAATGCGTTCCGGACAACCGCAGCAATGCCTGCACAGAGTACGGAAGTGGAACTCTCTGGCGTACAAAATTCCGTGAATTCTTACTGAACTGTGACGAGATCCGTGCGTTTTCCGATGATACGGCGAAGCTGTTCAAGCGTGCTTATCCGGATGTATACAATCTCCATGTGATTCCGCATGCACCACATTATCTTCCGGCAGTGAAGAAAACCAGAAAGACCACAGAGACCTTTAACATTGGCCTCATCGGTGTGCTCTGCTATAAAAAAGGCCTGGAAGTTGTGAAGGCGCTTGTAAAATATATCGAAGAGAATGATCTGAACATCCGTCTGAGACTGATCGGTACTTCCGACGAAGAGATCGAAAGCCCGGTATTTTCCCAGACTGGAAGATATACAAGAGAAGAGATCCCGAGACTTACCCTGGAGCAGGATATTGACATGTTCCTGATCCCGTCCGTATGGCCGGAGACTTTCTCCTACACAACTTCCGAGATCATCTCCATGGGCTTCCCGGTAGCCGTACTTCCGGTAGGTGCACCTGTGGAACGTGTGAAACGTTATGAGAAAGGCCTTGTCCTTAAGAATGAGCAGCCGGAAAATATTGTGGAAGAGATGATTTCCCTGTGGAAAACTCTCGGCGAAAATGAATTTCCTGTGGAAAACCGCAAGATTCTTTTCGTCGGGGAGGAAATCTCCTTTGCATCCAGATATCGTGTGGAACATTTCCGGGAACAGCTGATCCTTAACGGATATGCATCGAAATTTATCCAGATGGACCAGACAGAGCAGGAGAACATCGAGGAATATACGGCAGTTGTGATGTACCGCTGTAGCAAACTTATGGAAGCGGAGATGCTGGTCAACCGGGCGAAAGCAGCCGGAATCCCTGTTTACTATGATGTGGATGACCTGGTATTTGATTACGAAAAAATCTCCGGGCTGCATTTCCTGAAGGGAAGCGAGTACAGCGATTTCCGCACAACCACAGACCGTATCCACGGATGTATGGAATTCTGCGACGGATATTTCACATCCACGGAAACCCTGGCTGGTGAGATCCGGGAAGAATTTCCGGGAAAACCGGTGGTCATCAACCGTAACTGCATGAGCATGGAGATGGAGGTTCTGTCCCACGAAGCAGTGGAGCAGACAGACAAAGATAAAGACCGGATCTATATAGGATATTTAAGCGGTTCCAAGACCCATGACCAGGATTTTGCCCAGGTGGAAGCCGCACTTCTGGAAGTGATGCAGCGCCACCCGGAGGTTTATCTGAAACTGGTGGGCGTGCTGGATGAATCCGGAATGGAGCCGGTACAGAACCGTATTGAGAAACTTCCGTTTATGGACTGGAGACAGCTGCCTGGCGTGATCGCAGGGCTGGACATCAATTTGATGCCGCTGGAGAACAGCCTGTTCCACTGTTGCAAGTCCGAAAACAAGTGGACGGAGGCAGCACTTGTAAAAGTTCCAAGTGTCATGAGCCGCAACCGTGAGATGGAATATGTGATCGAAAACGGAAAAGACGGCTGGATGTGCGCCACGAAAGAAGAATGGGTCAGTGCCCTGGAATCTCTGGTAACGGATGAGAAGGCCAGAAAAGCCATGGGAGAGGCGGCACATGAGAAAGTCATGGAACATTACCTGACAGAGAATACCGGAAAGGACGCAATGGAGGAATTGTTATGCAGCGAGAGCTATACGAAGTAGAAAAAGACAGGTTTGACCTGAAGGACAGTTCCCTGTATCACCTTCAGGGAACCTGGCCGAAAGACCATAAGCCGGAAGCCGTTCTTGACGGGGAAAAACTTCCGGCAGCCATCAGTGCCCAGGAGCGTGTCAGCGCCCTGGAGCGCTTTAAAGATCTGGATCTGGTAAACGGAGAGCGTGTACAGATGGAGATCTGTCTGCCGGATCTGGAAGGCAAAAAGAAGCTTGTTGTTTATGCAGTAAAAGGCGGAAAACGCATCCAGTGGTTTTCTGTTTCTGCAGCGCAGCTTTACAAAAAGCAGGGAAAACCGCAGTACTTTATCGAAAGTATTGAGGTGGAATCCGGGGAAAAAATCTGCCGTGTCCGTGGATGGGCAGCTTTTAACCGCCCCTTGACCATCCGCCTGGAAGATCGCAGCCGGAAGGAGATCCCCTGCGAGATCACCAGACTGAAACGTGTGGACGTGCAGAACCAGTACCAGGAAACAGAAATTGATGAGAAGAGCGGATTTTTCTTTGAATTCCATTATGACAGTGTGAAGGAATTCTATATTGTATTTGAGGCCGGCAATGTGCGGACACTTCGTCTGGTACATCTGCAGCCACAGAAGCGCCTTGCGGAGAAAGCTGCCGTATATTTCCGGAAAGGAAGCCGCTACATGAAACTTCACGGGGCAGCAGCCCTCACCGGAAAAGTTTTCGGAAAAGTGATGAACCGGAAAAATCGTCCTGTGGATTATTCCAAATGGATCGTGAAGCACCTGCCGGATAAGGCTGAACTTGCGGAAGAAAGAAAAACAAAATTTTCCTGGAATCCAAAGTTCAGCATTGTGATCCCGCTTTATAAGACTCCGGAGAAATATCTCCAGCAGCTGGTGGACTCTATTGAGGCTCAGACTTACGGAAACTGGGAGCTTTGTCTTTCCGACGGAAGTGGGGCAGACTCCCCTCTTACCGATTATCTCGCCGGACTGGAAAAAAGCGATGAGAGAATCCGTGTGATCCGTAATGAACAGGCACTTCAGATCGCAGAGAATACCAATGCGGCTATGGAAGCGGCAACCGGAGATTTTATCGTATTTGCAGATCATGATGATGAGATGACACCGGACGCCCTGTTCCAGTGTGTGAAAGCACTGAATGAGAATCCGGAGATCGAGGTTTTGTATTCCGACGAAGATAAGATGTCCATGGATGGTCATAAATTCTTCCAGCCTCATTTCAAACCGGACTTCAATATCGACCTTCTGTGTACAGTAAACTACATCTGTCACCTTTTTGTTGTGAAAAAAGAGATCGTGGATCAGATCGGAATGCTGAAAAAAGAATTCGACGGTGCACAGGATTACGATTTTGTATTCCGCTGTGTGGAAGCTGCGGGAAGAGAGAAGATCCATCATATCCCCAGGATCCTTTACCACTGGAGATGCCATGAGGATTCCACAGCCGAGAATCCGGAGAGCAAGATGTACGCTTTTGATGCAGGCGCACGTGCCATTAAGGCTCATTATGACAGGATCGGCGTTCCGGTAGAGATCAAAAAGGGCGAATATCTTGGTCTTTACCGCACGAAATTCCTATGGGAAGAAAAACCGCTGATATCCATCATCATTCCTAATAAAGATCATATTGATGATCTGAAAAGATGTATTGATTCCATTGAAGAAAAGGCGACTTACCGCAATTATGAGTATGTGATCGTGGAAAATAACAGTACGGAAGAGGAGACTTTTGCTTATTATAAAGAGCTGGAAGCCTCCAATCCGAAGGCTCATGTGGTGTACTGGGATGGTATTTTCAACTATTCTGCTATCAACAATTTCGGTGCGGCCCATGCCAAAGGTGAGTACCTGCTTCTTCTCAACAACGACACGGAGATCATCAGTCCGGACTGTCTGGAACAGCTGCTGGGATACTGTATGAGACCAGATGTGGGAGCTGTGGGAGCACGTCTCTATTATGAGGATGATACTGTGCAGCATGCAGGTGTAGTCATTGGTTTCGGCGGCATTGCCGGACACTGCTTTGTGCAGCAGAAGAGGGATGCTACCGGATACTGCCACAGAATCATCTGTGCCCAGGACTACAGTGCAGTAACAGCAGCCTGCATGATGGTAAAACGTGAGGCTTTTGAAAAGGTTCATGGATTAAGCGAAGAATTCCAGGTTGCCTTTAATGACATTGATTTCTGTCTCCGCCTTGGAAAAGCCGGATATCTGGTTGTATACAATCCTTACGCGGAGCTTTATCACTATGAGTCCAAATCCAGAGGTCTTGAGGATACACCGGAGAAGGTGGCAAGATTTAACCGTGAGATTGCTTCCTTCGAAAAACACTGGCCGGAAATCCTCCGTGACGGAGATCCTTACTATAACCCGAACCTTACACTGGAGAGCCAGGATTTCTCTCTGAAGCGGATATAGGAGGAGCTGATCTTGGAAATGAAAAAAATCTGGAAAGAAGAACGGTTTCAGGTGCTGGTCCTTGTCCTGGCGGCATTTGCGCTTCTGACTGCATGGGCGTTCATGCAGCCGCTGGGAGCGGGCCCTGATGAAAAAATGCGCTACATGGTGGCACAGTATCTTCATAAACATCCGGGCAAACTGCCTCTTGGAGATGAGCCAACCATCCGTGATGCTACCTGGGGAATTTCCTATGCTTATTATCCCATTCTTTCCTATATGGTATCTGCTGTATTTATGGGGATCGCAGGACTGTTCCATGCCTCTGCCGACGGACTTCTCCATGCGGCGAGAATGGCAGATGTGCTTTTTGTGACGGGATCTGTGTATTTCGTTGTGAAAGCTTCCGGAAAGCTTTTTCCGAAAGAGGGAAGATGGCTGTTTGCGGCGCTGGCAGGTTTTATGCCGCAGGCACTGTTCCTGGGAACTTATGTAAATACAGATTCCCTGGCCCTTTTATCCATGGGAATCATTCTGTATTCCTGGTCCTGCTATCTGGAAGAAGGAGACTGGAGTCTCAAAAATTCGATCCTGCTGGCTGTTGGAATGGCGGTCTGTGCACTGTCCTACTATAATGCTTACGGCTGGATCTTATGCAGCTTCCTGTTTTTCTGCCTGACAGTCCTTCTGTGCAGGGAAGAACCGGTGAAACAGAGGATTGCCTTTCTATTTCGAAGGGGAATCGTGATCGCAGTCGTAACCATTGCCTTATGTGGATGGTGGTTTGTGCGAAATGCCATTCTTTATGACGGAGATTTTATCGGAAGAAAAGCCTGCGCCGAATGTGCGGAGAAATATGCAGCCATTGATTACCGGCCGTCCAGGTATCCCACACCGGAGAAACTGAAATGGACATGGAAAGATATCCTTCTTTATCAGGACCCGGGCTGGCAGCATAACTGGCTTCTCACAGTTCTGGTGAGTTTTATCGGAACTTTCGGACTGATGCAGATTTATATGCCTTATGGTGTGAGCAAGGTGTATTTTCTGTTCTTCGGACTTGGTGGAGTTGGGATTTTGTCCATGCTGGGAATGTTTTATCCGAAGAAGCGTACCGTTGTAAAAGAACGAAAAACATCGGGCAGTGAAAAACTGAAGATAAAAACAGTAACTGTGTCCGATAAATGGGACAGAAAAGGAATCTTCCATCTGTTGATGATCCTTCTGATCCTGATTCCTGTGGGACTATTTATGTATTATGTATATTACAGTGATAACCAGGCACAGGGACGTTATATTATCCCTGCTCTGTATCCGGCTATGTATTTTGTGACAGTCGGCTGGAAACGTCTGCTGGAACGTTTTGTAAAAAAAGAAAAGATCAGAATGTGGATCTACCGGGTTTTGAGTGTACTTCTGGTGGCTTCACCGTTTCTGTGCTATATTTTTCTGGTGGTTCCGTTTTATCACTAAGTTTCTGACAGGAAAATTGAGTAAAAAAAGATCCCTTCTATGTATCTGAAAATGATCGATACATAGGAGGGATTTTTTTACGGAATGTGAATTTCGAATATCCGTTGGATTTCTGTAAGACTGCAAAACAAAATCCAACGTAAAGCGAGATCAGGCGCGGATAATCTTTATCATACGCCACAGAAGCAGGAGCAGAAGCAGAACGCCAACGCCACCGATTACAAAATAAGGAATGGGGGAGCGGGATTCGGAATAAGCTTTTGCTGCATCCATGTTGTCGTCATTTTCCTGAACCTCTGTGGTGGTACTTTCTTCGGAAGTATCTTCCACTACGGCAGTTCCAACCTGAGCTCCGCCAAAGGAATAGGTGCGGAGAAGCTGTCCATCGGATGGCGTATCTTCTGTAGTCAGGTCATCGGAAGTTGCACCGGCCGGAACCATTACAGTACCTCCGGACAGGATGTGGAAATCTTCTTCTGCAAGATCCAGAAGCTGGAAGTTGGCGAAGCCGTAGTCCATCAGAGTGATGGCTTCATTGGCTGTCTGTCCGGTTGCACCGTTCATAACAACACAGATCAGAGTAGTGCTGTTACGCTCGGCAGCAGTTACAAGGACGCTTCCGGAAGCTGTGGTAGTACTCTCACGTCCGCCGATACAGCCCTGATAATAAGTGGCGGAAGTCGGAGTTGTCATGGAAAAGGAACTGGTAAGGTTTCTGGCACCGCCGGAAACATTGGTAGCCGGTATCGTATAGGAAGTGGCACCGGAAATTGTGCGGAAACTGTCATTGCTGATAGCTGCCTTCATAATCAGGGCCAGGTCATGGGCGGTGGTGTGCTGATTATCGTCCGGAAGACCGGTAGGATTGGTAAATACGGTATTGGTACATCCAAGTTCCTGGGCGCGGTCATTCATTTTCTGGACAAAAGCATCTACAGAGCCGCCGATCTGTTCCGCAACCTGAAGGGCAATATCATTGGCAGAAGCCAGCATGATTGCATAGAGGCACTGCTCCATGGTAAAAACTTCTCCAAGCTGTGAAGAAATATGGGCGCCGCCATCTGTGACACCGGAAACACCGGTTTCTGTCATGGTAACCTGATCGGTTAACTGGCTGTTCTCCAGAGCCAGAAGGCAGGTCATAATTTTAACTGCACCGGCAGGGGAGAGAGCGGTATCCATATCTTTGGCGTAGAGAACGGTATTGGAAGAATCTTCCATGACTACGGCAGATGCGGAAGTGATCTCAGGCCCCTGTGGCCATCCGCTGATGAAGTTGGTTGTAATACCGGATGATACAGCAACAGCGGTTTCTTCTGTGGCGAAAACTGGAGTCTGGAACACCATGGAAGCTGAGATTCCAAAGGCCAGAAGCGCCGCGGTTATTCTTGATTTTTTCATAATATATGGTACTCCTGTATAAAAAATAATTCTTATGTAAGCAATACATACGTAAGCTCAGTATAACACACTTTCTCTCTTCCTTGCAAAAAAAATGCGGTAATGTTAAAATACGTTTATCAAATTGAGTAATACGGAGAAAATATATGAGTAAAGATGATTCCACAGGAAAGATTCAATGGGACAGGCTTTTGAAGAAGCTTTCTCCCTATACAGTACAGAAAGGCCTGAGATATCTGAAACATTACGGTCTGAAAGAATTCTGGATCAGGCTTCATGAGCGTTTTGAGCCGGAAGAAGTTCCCTACGGACCCTGGTATGAGGCATACAGGCCAACGGAGGAGAAACTGGAGAAGCAGCGAAAGAGGAAGTTTCGTAACGGTCCGCTGATCAGTATTGTAGTGCCGGCATATCTGACGCCGGAGCGGTTCTTAAGACAGATGCTGGATTCCCTGCTTGCCCAGACTTATCAGAACTGGGAACTCTGTCTCGCAAATGGAAGCCCGGAAGATCCGGATATGCAGACCGTGCTGAAATCCTACGCAGAGATGGATAAGAGGATCCGCTATGAAGATCTGAAGGAAAATCTGGGCATTGCCGAGAATACCAATGCAGCTTTTGCCATGGCGAAAGGGGATTTTATTGCACTTCTGGATCATGATGATCTGCTTGCTCCAAATGCGCTGTATGAGATTGCAATTGCACTGGAGGAACATCCGGAGGCAGATGTGATCTATACAGATGAAGACAAGGTCACAACAGATCTGTCCGAGCATTTTCAGCCTCATCTGAAACCGGATTTTAACCTGGATCTCTTAAGATCCAACAATTATATCTGTCATTTTCTGGTTGTGAGACGTTCGGTTGTACAGAAAGCCGGAGGTTTCCGCAGAGAATTTGACGGAGCGCAGGACTATGATTTTATTTTCCGCTGTGTGGAACAGGCACGTGAGGTCATTCATGTACCGGAGATTCTTTATCACTGGAGAACCCACAAATCATCCACAGCAGATAATCCGGCAAGTAAAATGTATGCTTTCGAAGCAGGAAAGCGTGCCATTGAGGGAAACCTTGCACGTACCGGAACCCCGGGAACTGTGGAGCATACCCCGGATTTCGGATTTTACCGTGTGAAATATCCGGTGCAGGGAGAACCGCTGGTGTCTATTATCATCCCCAACCGGGAAGAAAAAGAGACCCTTCAGGCCTGTGTGGAATCTATTTTTGAAAAAACTACCTATAAGAATTATGAGATCATTATTGTGGAGAACAACAGCAGTTCCGAGGAGATATTCCGTTACTACCGGAAACTTTCCCAAGACCCGAGAATCCGTCTGCTTCGCTGGAAAAAGGAATTCAATTATTCCGCAATCAATAATTTTGGAGTACGTCATGCGAAAGGAGATTATCTCTTTTTCCTGAATAATGATGTAAAAGTAATCAATCCGGACTGGCTTTCGGAAATGCTTGGCGTCTGCCAGCGGCCGGAGGTGGGAGCCGTCGGTGCCAAATTAATTTATCCGGACAACACTATCCAGCATGCGGGATGTGTCATCGGAATGGGCGGCATTGCGGGACATATGTTTGTAAATATGCCGGCGGAACGTACCGGATATCTGCATAAGGCATCCCTTCTGCAGGATATGAGCTGTGTGACAGCGGCCTGCATGATGATGAAGAAAAATGTTTTTCTGGAAGCCGGCGGCTTTACAGAAGAACTTGCGGTGGCGTTTAATGATGTGGATCTCTGCCTGAAGGTGAGAAGTCATGGACATCTGATTGTTTATGATCCGTACGTGAAACTTTACCATTACGAGTCCAAATCCAGAGGAGCAGAGGACAGTGAGGAAAAAGTCCGCCGCTTCCAGTCGGAAATCGAATATATCCGTTCTCACTGGATGGAGATCCTAAAAAACGGAGATCCGTACTATAACAAAAATCTTTCTCTGTCAAAATGGAATTATTCCCTGAAGCCTCTTCCGGGAATGGGAAAGAAGAAGGGATGAACCAATGCAGGAAGTATCAGTAGTCATACCGAATTTTAACGGAATGGCATATCTGGATGGCGTACTCTCAAGCCTTGAGAGGCAGACCATCCGCAATTTTGAAGTTATACTGGTGGACAATGGCTCCACAGATGGCAGCTGTGCTTTTGTTTCCGCGGAATATCCGTGGGTTCACATGATCCAGCTTCCGGAAAACTACGGATTCAGCAGAGCTGTGAATGAGGGAATTCATGCGGCACGTTCACCGTATGTTCTGCTTTTGAATAATGATACGGAAGCAGAACCGGATTTTCTGGAAGAAATGGTAGCGGCTCTCAGAAGACATAAAAAAGCTTTTTCCTGCCAGGCAAAAATGATCCAGCTTCACGACCATGACAAGATGGATGATGCGGGTAATTATTATTGTGCGCTGGGATGGGCGTTTGCCAGAGGAAAAGACAAGGACATTAACCATTACGATAAAGAGCAGAAGATTTTTTCCGCCTGTGCGGGAGCTGCCATTTACAGAAAAAAAATCATCGACCGGATCGGGGATTTTGATGAAGAGCATTTTGCCTATCTGGAGGATCTGGATATCGGATACCGCGCCCGGATTTTTGGGTACCAGAACTGGTATGCTCCAAAAGCGAAAGTTTATCATGTGGGAAGCGGAACGAGCGGTTCCAGATACAATCAGTTTAAGATCCGGTATTCGTCCAGAAATAATATTTACCTTATTTACAAGAACATGCCGTTCCTTCAGATCATACTGAATCTTCCGCTTCTGATTGTCGGATTTGGGGCAAAAATTCTGTTCTTTGCGTCAAAAGGTTTTGGACGGGAGTATCTGGCGGGAATCAAAAATGGTTTCCAGATCAGCCGAAAAGGAAAAAAAGTGAAGTTTTCCATGAGAAATTTTCCACGTTATATCCAGCTTCAGATTGAGCTCTGGATCAACATTTTTAGGCGTTTTGCCGGTTAAAACACCATATTTTCACAGAAATTTTATATTTCAGAGGGAAGATTTTGTTGCTTTTGGGATTCATCTATTATAAGATAAAGGCAATGAACTTAAATGAGGTGGCGGAAATTGATTAAAGATAACCAGAAAAATTTCAGTCGTCTCCATATGCTGATCGATGTATTTGTGATTGCGGCCTCCTATGCGCTGGCATGGCTGATCCGTTTTCAGGGAATTTTTGAGCATTCTGCGGTTCAGTCCAAGACTGTCCAGGAATATATGTTCATGCTGATTTTTATTATTCCGGGCTACGTGCTTCTTTACCAGGCTTTTGATCTTTATACACCGATGCGAATGCAGGGGCGTCGTCTCGTGCTTGCCGGAATTGTGAAGGCAAACGCGTTAGGGCTCCTTATCATCATGTTTGCACTTTATAATTTTAAAGAGTTGGATTATTCCCGTCTTACACTGGTTTCTTTCTGTGTGATCAACATTGTTCTGGAATGGTGTGTGCGTATGTTCATATTCTACATTCTCCGGGACATGCGAAAAAAGGGAATGAATCAGAAGCAGGTGCTGCTGGTAGGATACAGCCGCGCTGCCGAGGAATATGTAGACAGGATCCTGCAGAATCCGCAATGGGGATACGTGATCAGGGGTATACTGGATGACAATGTGCCGGCAGGCACTACCTACAAAGGGGTTAAGGTAATCGGCAGAATCGCCAATCTTATGATCATCCTTCCATCCAGCCGTCTGGATGAGATAGCCATTACCCTGGGCTTAAGTGAGTATTATCGTCTGGAAGAGATCGTTGCACTCTGTGAGAAATCCGGTGTGCACACGAAATTTATTCCGGATTATAATAATATTATTCCGACCAAACCATATACAGAAGATATTCTCGGGCTTCCGGTGATCAATATCCGGTACGTGCCGCTGAGTAACACGTTTAATGCACTGATAAAAAGGACGATGGATATTATCGGTTCTTCGATTGCGATCATTGCTTCATCACCGGTGATGCTGATTCTGTGCATTCTGATCAAGCTTACCTCTCCAGGACCGCTGATCTATAAACAGGAACGTGTCGGACTGCATAATCAGACTTTCCGAATGTATAAATTCCGTTCCATGGAAATTCAGAAGGAGTCTGAAGAAAAAAAAGCATGGACTGTAAAAAACGATCCAAGAGTTACCGGTATCGGGAAGTTCATGCGTCATACCAGTCTTGATGAACTTCCACAGCTTTTTAACATCCTGAAAGGGGAAATGAGTCTTGTGGGGCCAAGACCGGAGCGGCCGTTTTTTGTAGAAAAGTTTCGGGAGGAAATACCACGGTATATGGTAAAACATCAGGTGCGTCCGGGCCTTACCGGATGGGCACAGGTAAATGGTTACCGTGGTGACACTTCTATCAGGAAGAGGATCGAATGTGATCTGTACTATATCGAAAACTGGTCTGTAGGATTCGATATCAAGATCATGTTCCTCACCATATTCAAGGGCTTTATCAACAAGAATGCATACTAAAAAGGGGAAAAGGAAAAGATGTCAAAACCTCGGAAAAAAAGGAAAAAAGTTCTGTTTATCCTGGAAATTATCGTACTGCTCCTGTTTATAGGCGGTCTGTACGTTTATGGACAGATTTCAGCCAAACTGGATAAGATTGATATTCAGGAGACAGATCTTCAGGAGCAGGATATCGTAACCAATGATCAGGCACCGCAGATGACAGGATATACCACATATGCACTGTTCGGACTGGATCACAGAAGCAAAAATGAGAAGCTGAATACAGAGAACAGTGATACCATCATCATTGCGAGTATCAACAATGACACAAAAGCAGTCAAGCTTGTGTCTGTCTATCGAGATACACTTCTGAATGTGAAAGATGATACCTATTCCAAAGCAAACGCAGCCTATGCGCTGGGCGGCCCGACACAGGCTGTCAATATGCTGAATACCAATCTGGATCTGAATATTACAGATTATGTGTCAATTGACTTCGACGCTCTGGTAACGGTAATAGACTGTCTTGGAGGTCTGGATATCCCGCTGTCCTATGCAGAGATTGTGCATATGAATAACTACTGTGTGGAAACTTCTGAAGAGACAGGCAAGAGTTACACCCCTGTTGAACTGCCGGATCCGAAACCGGAAGATCAGGAAGCAATTGTGGGAACTTACCATCTGAATGGTGTACAGGCTACTTCTTACTGCCGTATCCGTTATACCGCAAGTCTGGATATGGGACGTACAGAAAGACAGAGAAGAGTAATCCAGATGATTGTAGATAAGGCAAAAAAAGCCGGACTTTCCACAATCTTTGATATTATGGATCAGGTATTCCCGATGGTTAAGACTTCTGTTTCCAAAACAGAAATCCTGAAAATGATTCCGGCAATGATCGGATATGGAATCGATGAAACCACAGGATTCCCGCAGGATTACAAATTTTCTACGGTTAAGGGCAGTGTTATTGTACCGACAACTTTGGAATCCAATGTTCTCAAAATGCACCAGTTCCTGTATGGAAATACAAATTATACACCGACAGAAGATGTACTGAACAAGAGTGCACAGATTACCACAATAGCAGGTGGCGGTGAGGCACAGAGTACATCTCCGGCAGCAACGGAGGCTCCGAGTGCCACAACGGATGATTCCTATACATGGCAGGGGGATACGGATACTTCATATTCCTATGATTACAGCAGTGACGACAGTGATTATAGCGACAATACGGATTACAGCGGCGGTGATAATACCGATTACTCCGGCGGTGGAGACGACACAGACTATTCCGGCGGTGGAGACGACACAGACTATTCCGGCGGTGGAGATGATGCTGGAAGTGATTATTCCGCAGAAGATTCCGGTGGCGATTCCGGCGGCGGTGAGGATCTTTCAGACGGAGAATAAAAAAGAAATAATCAATTAGAAGAAGGACCATCCAGTAACGGGTGGTCCTTTCTGGACAGGAGAAAATTATGAATACAGTGAAAACAGATGTAATCATTCCGGCATACCGTCCGGGGGAGGAATTTGAGAAACTTCTGGAACGTCTCAGTGCTCAGAAATATCCGGTTAACAGAATTATTGTTATGAATACAGAAGAAAAATTCTGGAAAAAAACATGGGAGGAAAAATATCCTCTTGTGGAAGTGCATCATCTTACAAAGGAAGAGTTTGATCACGGGGCAACAAGAAGACGGGGCGCAGAGCTGTCCGATGCAGAAATTCTGGTTTTTATGACACAGGATGCCCTGCCGGCAGACAGGAAACTGATCGGCAGTCTTGTTACAGCGATACAGGAAAATGAGAAGGTCGGTGCTGCCTATGCCAGACAGCTTCCAAAAAGTGATTGTGGTTTCCTGGAAAAATATACCCGTTCTTTTAATTATCCGTCAGAGTCCTGCCTGAAAACAGAGAAGGATCTGGCAACACGGGGAATTAAAACCTATTTCTGTTCCAATGTCTGTGCTGCCTATGATCACAAAATTTATAACGAAATCGGTGGATTTCCGGAACATGCGATTTTTAATGAAGATATGATTTATGCAGGATGGATGGTAAAAAAAGGATACGGAGTTGCCTATGTGGCAGAGGCAAGAGTTTACCATTCCCATAATTACAGCTGCGCGCAGCAGTTTCACAGAAATTTTGACCTTGGTGTTTCCCAGGCGGAGCATCCGGAGATATTTGAGGGAGTTCCATCTGAAGGGGAGGGAATCCGGCTGGTGAAAAAAAGTATGGCATATCTGACAAAAACAGGACACATCTGGATGATACCGGGACTGTTTTTTCAGAGCGCTTCCAAATATGCGGGATATTTTCTCGGAAAGCGATATAAAAAACTTCCTGAAAAGCTGATTCTATCCTGCACCATGAGTCCGGAATACTGGAAGAAAAAGAAATAAACAAACCGGATCAGAGGGTCACTCTTTTTTAAAAGATATATCACAGTTTGAACACAATTGCCTGTTAAACTGTGTCTTATAAAGCGATGGCAGAAGAAAAAATAAAGAAGGGAGCACCAGAATCATGAGTGAAGAAAACAGATGGGGTGAAAACCTGCCGGAAACAGGCGGCAACGCTCCTAAAGAGGGTAATGCTCTGAATACTTATGGAAATACAGACACTGGCAGTGCAACAGGCAGTGGCATGGATCATATAGAGACCGTACAGGAAGAGAAAACAGATTCTGACAGAAGAACATCTGAAGTGAATTTCACAATGGAAAAACCACTGACACATCCATATTCAGCAGGCAGACGGATGCAGGAGGGCAATGCCGGAAACACACAGAATGGCGGTATGGCTCAGGAAAAACCGAAATACGGACATTATGAAGTGCATCAGCCTCAGGCAGGAAATTATGCAGGAGGAAGCATACCGCCCAAGAAACCACAAAAACCCAGAACATCCGGTGGAAATGGGAATAACGGTTTTGGCAAAAAAGCAGCGACAGCAGTGGCTCTGGCTGTGATTTTCGGACTGGTTGCGGGTGCAGTATTCCAGGGAGTGAATATTGCAGCTGATAAATTCATAAAAGATGGCAGCAGTACACAGATTGAAAAAACAGAAACCATTGACGGAACAGACAACAGCAGTGCAGATAATAGTTCCACAGATTCCAGCGTACAGGATATTGTGGCAGAAAGCGGTACGGTAGCAGGCGTTGCACAGGCAACGATGCCATCTATTGTGGCAATTACTTCCGTCAGTGTTCAGGAGATCCCGAGCTTTTTCGGATATGGAACACGTCAGTATCAGAGTGCGGGAAGCGGATCCGGAATCATTGTAGGTGAAAATGACAGTGAGCTTCTGATTGCAACCAACAATCACGTAGTATCCGGTGCAACAACACTTACCGTATGTTTCGCGGATGGTGATGTTGTCGGTGCGGAAGAAGAAACACAGGCAATGGCCAGTGGTGACAGTTCCGGAAACGATGTGGATGTTGATAATGCGGTTTCAGCCAAGATCAAAGGTACCGATGAAGAAAATGACCTGGCAGTGATCGCAGTGGAGAAATCAGACATTCCGGAAGCAACTATGAGTAAGATCAAGATTGCACAGCTTGGAAGCTCCGATGATCTGGTTGTAGGAGAGCAGGTAGTTGCGATTGGTAATGCACTTGGATATGGTCAGTCTGTAACTTCCGGATGGGTAAGTGCCCTGAACCGCAGCATCAGTACAGAAGAAGGAGAGACATCCGGACTCATTCAGACAGATGCGGCAATCAATCCAGGAAACAGTGGCGGCGCACTTCTTAATATGAAGGGTGAAGTAATTGGAATTAATGCTGCCAAATATGCGGACAGCCAGGTAGAAGGCATGGGATATGCGATTCCGATTTCCAAGGCAGAGCCAATTCTGGAGGAGCTGATGAACCGCCAGACACGTGATAAGGTGGAGGATTCTTCCAAGGTTGGTTATCTGGGAATTAAGGCGGCTGATCTTACAACAGAAGCGATCCAGATGTATAATATGCCGGCAGGTGCTTTCCTTACACAGGTAACAGAAGGCGGTGCGGCCGACAATGCCGGAATAAAAAAAGGCGATATTATCGTGAAGCTGGATGGACAGAAAGTAAGTGGCAAGGATGACCTGGTAAGCAAGCTTCAGTATTACGAGTCCGGAGAAACCATTGAAGTGGTAATTGCCAGAGCAGAAAGCGGAGAATATAAGGAACAGACCGTGGAAGTTACACTGGGAAGCAAGCCATCTTCTGATAACTAGAAGAAAACAGCGAATAGAATTTATACAGGGAGCTGCAGGAAAATGCAGCTCCCTGGTTTTATAAAAAGTTAATTTGATACCTGAGGATTATGTGCTATAATATGCATAATAAAAACGAGAAAGGAAACGTTATGGCAGAGTTTGATAATAATAAAGACAATGATCAGGAGCAGAAATATGAAAAATTCTGCTTTTTATGCCGCAGACCGGAGAGTCAGGCAGGGAAGATGATTGACCTTCCCAATAATATACATATCTGTGCAGACTGCATGCAGAAGAGTTTCGATACTATGAATACACAGATGAGTAACGGAAATTATTCCGATCTTTTTAACATGCCGAATGTGAGTATGATCGACCTCAGCAGTCTTCAGAATCCGGGAAATCAGGCGAAGAAAATCAAGAAGAAATCCGAAACCCCGAAGCCGGTGATCAATCTTAAAGATATTCCGGCACCGCATAAAATCAAGGCAACATTGGACGAATACGTGATCGGACAGGAATATGCCAAGAAAGTAATGTCTGTAGGTGTCTATAATCATTATAAGAGAGTTGCCACAGACACCATGGATGATATTGAGATCGAGAAATCCAATATGCTGATGATCGGACCGACAGGCTGTGGTAAGACTTATCTGGTGAAGATGCTTGCCAAACTTCTTGAGGTGCCGCTTGCTATTGCAGATGCCACATCTCTTACAGAGGCAGGATATATCGGCGATGACATCGAGAGTGTAGTATCCAAGCTTCTTGCAGCGGCAGATAATGACGTGGAGAAAGCAGAGCATGGAATTATCTTTATCGATGAGATCGACAAGATTGCCAAGAAGAAGAATACCAACCAAAGAGATGTCAGCGGTGAGGCTGTTCAGCAGGGACTTCTGAAACTTCTGGAAGGAAGTGAGGTTGAGGTGCCGGTAGGTGCCACCAGCAAGAACGCAATGGTCCCGATGGTAACGGTAAATACAAGAAATATCCTATTTATCTGTGGCGGTGCGTTCCCAGATCTTGAGAACATCATCAAGGAGAGGCTGAATAAGCAGGCGTCCATCGGATTTTATGCAGATCTGAAGGATAAATATGACAATGATCCACATGTCCTGGAGAAGGTTACCGTAGATGATCTCCGTGCGTTTGGAATGATCCCGGAGTTTATCGGACGTCTTCCGATTATCTTTACACTGAACGGACTGACAGAGGACATGCTTGTGAAGATTCTTAAGGAGCCGAAGAATGCTATTCTCAAGCAGTACCAGAAACTTCTGGCTCTGGATGAGGTAAAACTTGAGTTTGAGGACGGAGCCCTTCATGCCATCGCACGTAAAGCGCTGGAGCGTCACACAGGGGCCAGAGCGCTTCGTGCGATCCTGGAAGAGTATATGCTGGATATCATGTACGAGATCCCGAAGGACGACAATATCGGTGAAGTAGTGATCACAGAAGGTTATATCCAGGGAAATGGCGGACCGAAGATTCTGATGCGTGGTCAGGAAACTCCGCTCATTGAAGGGTGAAAACGTGTTTTATAAAAGAAAAGGAGCGTGACAGATATGGCGAATTTTTGGGATGATCTTGGAAATACACTGACACGGAAGGCGAAGGGGCTCAGCTCCAGAGCAGAAAATCTTTATGAGATTCAGAAAATCCGGAATAAGCTTTCTGCACAGGAGCGTATGACAGAGAAGTTGATGATGGATATCGGAAAACTGATCTATACCCGTTATGAGCACGGGGAGGCAGTGGATGGTGAAGTAGGAGCAATCTGTGAAGAGATCAGTCAGCATATGCTGGAGGCGGATCACTTCCGGGATGCCATTGCAGCCAGCAAAGGTGAAAAATTCTGCCCGGCCTGCCATAAGGCAGTTATGCGGGAAGCAAGTTTCTGCCCTTACTGTGGAGCCGCGTGTCCTACTGCAGAGCTGGAAGAAAAAGCCACAGACGTAATCGAGCAGGCAGAGGAAGAGCTGAAAGATGCAGCGGAGGCAGAAGTTACGGAAGCAGAGGAAGTAACAGAAACTGTGAAAACTGAAGAAGCCGCTCCGGAAGCAGAGGTTTCGGAAGAGACAGATACACAGGAAGTGGTGGAAGAAGCAGAAGAAACTGCAACAGAATCCGAAGAGAAAACAGAATAAATATTTGAAGATGTGGCAGGCTCCTGAGAGAAAGGGAGCCTGTTGCTGTATTTTTTACAGGGAAAGGAAATAAAAACATATGGAAAATACAGGCCTTCAATACGAGAACAGTCTCACAAGACAGGCAGAAGAAGCAATGGATATGTGGACGAAAGAACTGGCGGATATGAGTGAAGAACTGATGAACGACCCCATGGCTGTTGTCAGGAGCCTGAATGATGCCAGAAATCTCTGCACGGCCGGATTTTTGATGAGAAGGCAGATACAGGTCTCTTTTCCGGAGCTTCTGGGTGGTGTTTCCGAAGAAACAGGGGAATCTTATGAAGATCTGACCGTAAACAACAATGTCCCATGGCCGGAGAAATTTCTTAAAGTTCTGAGCTCCAGGCTGGAAAAATATATGTTAAAGGAACAGGACGAGGTAGTAAAGGCAACCGAATGGTTTCAGTGGCTCAGTGACAAAAAATATCCCAGAAAAAGGGAACTTGCGGTAAAACTGTCTTTTCTTTTAAATATGGATGATTATACTACGACAAAATTTCTCCTTGCCTGTGGACATGAACCGTTCAGCGTAAGAAATCCGCTGGACTGTATCTGCCTGTTCTGCAAAATGCTGCGTCCCCGGGGAGACTGGACCAAAGTAAAAAGCATACTCAAAAAATATGAACAGAACAGGCCACGGTATGATGAAGAAGATGCCGGAAAAATACAGTCTGTAGGTAATATGGGGATGACCAGAATGATCAGCAACCAGATACCGGAACTGGCCGGTATCAGTGTCCCGGAATCCGAACGGGAAGATATGGAAGATAAGCTGATCGAATACATGTATTCCGTAGATTCAGAGTTTACCAGACGAAAAAACCTCGTGAAGAAAGATAAAAAAACGAAAAAAGTGATATCGGATAATCTTTCTGTTTATTATTCCGGATACTCCCTGCAGCGAAGAAAAGACCTGATGGAACTGACACGCTATCTTGTAAAACTCTATCCAACTTACGATTACTGGGCATATCACAAAGGTGACCGCAGAAGCGACGCAGTCGGAAAGGTCTCAAATTCCGGAGACAATCAGGTTAAGGTGGAGATCGCAGAAGATGGTTATCCGGATATGGGAAGCCTGGCCAAGGCATTTATGTGTGCTCATGGCTGGCAGTTTGCGGAACCCGGGGAGATTGGCCTGCCATCTCATGGAAGTCTGAAGACGAAACATGATAATATACCATTTAATAAAGAGATTTATCTTGTGTGTAAAGCTTATGAGAGAAGCAACCGTCTGGGTGCCATCAGACGTTTTGTGGAAAAACCGGACAATGCGGCCATTGTTGAACGTAAAGATATATTGCTGCTCGCATATCTGTTTATTTCCGGATATTCAAGAAATGAAAATGAAGATTTGCGGGATGAACTTTATGAAATGGCAGAAGCAAACGAAGAAAAACATTTTTCTGAAAATCTGGAAAACATTCTCGGGCAGCTGGAAGATGCGGTTGAATGCTGGGATGAATACGAAAAAATAGAAGGTTATATCAGCTGTATTAACGGATTTCTGATGATGTTTTCTTTTGACCCTCTTTATCCGCCATTTCCTCTGGACCGTTTTGTTCTTTATGCGCTTGTGGCGGAAGAGATAGGAACACCGGCTCTGTCATGGGATGGAAAAACAGAGAATTTAAGTGATATGTGGCTGGAATCCGGATACGGAAATATGGAAGAAGTGTGAATAAGAAAGGGATAAAAATAATGCGAAAAGTACTGCGGGAGGGAACATGGATCCGTTTATCCCAGGGTGAACTGTATAAAATTACCGGAACGCCTGTCGGAGAAGGCGGCGGAAGTATCGTATATCCGTGTAAAAAAATATCTCATTTTAATGGGAAAATTACAGTCAGTGAAATTGACTATGCGTTAAAAGAGTGTTTTCCACTGTCATCTGCCTTTGTTTTTGAGCGCAGGGAAGATGGTGAGATCGTATCTGCGACAGAAAATCCGGCAGCAGTCCGTTATCTTAATTCTGTCAGAAAAATGCAGATGCAGGAGCAGGAAATAACAGGAAAAATTTACAATACCGCGGCTAGAACGATTCCTGTCATTAGTGCTTCCTGGGAAGTTGAGCTCTCTTTTGATGAGGGACATACCTTTCATCTGGTAAATAATACACTTACAGTCATGACATCACTGGAATCCAAAGGAAAAGCACTGAAATCTTATCTTTCCCGGGGAGAAAAACTTTCGGTTGTCCAGGCATTTCAGATCATAAAACAGGTATTATTTGCGGTAAAGGAAGTCCATGAAGCAGGTTTTCTCCATCTGGATATCCAGGACGGAAATGTTTTTATAAAAGGAAGCCTTTCGGCGGAAGATAATCTGGTTTCTCTGGTGGATTTTGGAGCGGCGAGACCTGTCTGCGAGGACGGGTTATGTCCTGTGATTCGTGACAGAGCATTATTTTCCACAATGGGATTCGAGTCGCCGGAGATTGTCGGGCACAATGATGGAACTCTGAGGCTGGGAGCAGAGGCAGATCTGTACAGTGTGGGATACCTGCTTCTTCTGATGCTGACCGGAAAGAGATACACCCAGAGGGAACTTGACTCTGCGAATATCGGCCTGTATCTTTCAAAAAGAAAACTGAAAAAGCTGAACTGTCCGGCTCATATGGCGGATAAAGTCCATCAGATCATTTCGAAAGCGTTAAAGAAAACGCCGGAGGAGCGATATCATTCCTGTGAAGAAATGCTGGCAGATGTATCGGATCTTATTCATGCGCTGCAGCCGTATAAAAGCGATCTTTCCCAGGTTGTATATGATGCGTTTATCTGCTATCGTCATGGGGAAACGGACAGCCAGGCTGCAAAAATACTTCAGCAGAAACTGGAACATTTCCACATTCCGTGGATGCGTAAAAATAAAATAAAAAAGATCAGACGGGTTTTTATGGACGAAGGGGAACTGTCATCCTGTTCTGATTTTGGGCTTCAGATCCGGGAAGCGCTGAAAAATTCAGGATGGCTGATCGTGATCTGCTCTTCTGAAACTAAAGATTCCCCCTGGGTTAATCTGGAAATAAAAACATTTCTTGAATTTCATGACCGAT
This sequence comes from Blautia sp. MCC269, assembly GCF_018785655.1. NCBI lineage: Bacteria > Bacillati > Bacillota > Clostridia > Lachnospirales > Lachnospiraceae > Blautia > Blautia sp. MCC269. The sequence goes on from NZ_WQQE01000013.1 coordinate 138,937, forward strand.
CCAGAATACTTGCCGTAGTAACAGATGGAGAACCGGAAGAAGTTTTTCCAAAGGAACTGCTGGGCAGTGACAGGACCGCAGAGGTTCTTGCTGCCGATGCAAGAGGGGAAACACCAGAACAGGTGATACGAAATGTAAAGAAAAATGTACTGTTAAAGATTGCTGCTCCCATCTTAGGAACCACATATGATTCTCTGAAACAGAGACAGAGAAATTATATCATAAAGAAATATGCAGTCATTGGCTCCCTGGCTGTGCTGATGGCAAATGCTTTTTTTCTGTTTGCCATGGACAGAAACCGCAGGATTGAAGAACAGAACCGGCGGATCCTGGAAAACAGGGCAGAGGATCAGGTGGCTCTGTCTGGGGAACTTTTGAAGGAAGGAAACCGGGAAGAAGCACTGCAGGCTGCTCTGGAGGCACAGGAAGACGGGGATACTCCAGTGATTCCGGAAGAGATCTATGCATTGAATTCTGCCCTGTACAGTTATCATCATGAAGGAAATGTAGAAGGCTTCCGACCGGACAGACAGGTGGAACTGGAAAATAATACAACGGATATCGGTGAAAGCAGTCCGGATGGAAAGGTGTTTTTCTGTCTGGATGAATCCGGAATCGCGTATTTTTACAATATGGAAGATTGGTCTTTGCAGTGGAAGTGTAAACTGGAAGAAGAAACTTCTATATTTATAGATGGAAAATTTGTTTCCGAAGGAAAAATATTGTTGTTTTCACAGAACACAGCGTACTACATGGACATTGAACAGCAGAAATGTATAAAAAGGATTTTGTTAAAAGAAGACGACAACATGCTGGAAACTCCGGTCTGGGCACTTCATGATGGGATGCTTGTATTTGGTTGCGAGTCTCTGGATGGAGTTTATGTGTATCGGTATGATCTGAACCATGGCAGCATGAAAAAGATCAGACTGACTGTGGACGCAATGGATCATATAACTTCCATCGCAATTTCTCCGGACGGAAATATGCTGGCAGTCAGCTGGCTTGATTATGCTTCCGGAGATATCTGGGACGGAGGTATTCAGACGGTTGATCTGAATACCGGAAAACAGACAACACTGGAAGCCAATCATGTTTCTACGATCCGTTTTATCAGTAATTCGGAATTTCTTACCATAGAATGTGAGAACGTGCCTTTTGGAAACAGTGGAATCGATGATAAAAAAAGATACCGCGAGGTAATATATCAGCTGGAAAAGGGAAAAGTGTGGGAAAATACGACCCATTACCTGCGGACACAGTATGAAGATTCGCTGTATGCAGATGCGGCAGTATATGAAGATTTCCAGTTTGACAGTGAAAAAAAGGCAGATGTGATCTTCGTCAACCTGGGTACACATCTGATGATCATTGACAGGAATACATACAATATATTATGCGAAGAAGATTTTTCATATCCAATCGTGAAAATGGCAGTGTATGATGAAAGTACAGTGCTGCTTGGTCTTGCGGACGGAAGTGTGGAACGGTTCTGGATGGATAATCATCAGAAGATTTTTTCAGTGGAAGACCGTTCTGTTGGCGGTTTTTTATATGATTCGAATAAAAAAGTGATCATTCAGATGAAGGACGGGACGCCGTTTCTGGTTATTTCTCAGATCGCGCAGGATGCATCCATGAAACCGGCAGAGGCGCAGGATATAAAAAAGAAAATTCAGACAGAAGAAACTGTGGAGGAAACGACGGAAGAGACGCAAGTTCAGGGAACGTCAACGAAGCGTTTTGCAGTTGTAGGTGATACATCCATTGATGTGTATGACGGAGGGAAGAAAGAGCCGTTTTTCACAATTCCCCGTAATGGGGCAGAGGAACCGCTGGTGGCATTTTTTAAAAGAGATGAACAGTTGGTAGTATACTGCAACAAAAAAGTTACAATCTGGGATCTTGCTTCCGGAAAAAACATTGCGACACAGGTGGTGGATACGGATTCTGCACAGAAAACAGATATTTTGACAGATCCGAAAGGAAGATATCTGGCGCTGTATACAAAAGAGGGCCAGGTAAGCATCAGTTCCCTTGACGGATGGCTGGAAAGAGTACTGAATATCTATTCTGTGGATGAAAATTCTCAGCTGCACCCGTATGCGGATATTCCTTATGCCTATGTGGATTTTGAGAAAGAGATGGTATATGCGCTGGGACGGGATGACGACAGATATTATGGTATTCCTTTCTACGGGTACGGAGAGCTGAGGGAAAAAGCGGAGCAGATCCTAGGAGCCAGAAAAGAGAAAACTGTGGATATCACATATATTTCCGAATGATTTTGCCAAAATGTCCGTATCACTGACGTTATTGTCTGGAACAGGGAGCATCTAACTCACAGAGTACATAGCTCATATCATCAAAATTTCTGGTGTTTATCATTTTCTGATTCAGGAGATCTTGATTCTGCACAGAAAAGATACCGGAAGTGAGAGGAACGTTCAGGCTGTTCATTCCATCGGATAAAAGAATGATCCTTCTGGCACCAGGTTTTGTCCAGCGATAAAAACGCAGATAATAAAAAAGAGTGCAGTTCATGGTCAGATAGGTTGAATTTGGGGTATTTCCACTTTGGGGTGAAGAAACGGTCTGCAGGCGGTCGGAACTGTTAATGTTCCATAATATGCATCCATCTCCCAGATGTACACCGATAAATTTGCCGTTTTTGTCCATGGAAATGGCGAGTATGGTTGTTGCCAGCAGTCTGGGAGCGATCTGCATTTCTTTTGCCATTTTTTTCAGTTCGTTATTTATTGTCCGGGTGAGCTGCATTTTGATATCGGGAAGTGCGTTATGGAGATATTGCTCAAAATTAGAATGAAGATTCCGGGCCAGAATACTTGCAGTTACACTGGCTGCAATGCCACCATAGGGGCTGCTTCCAGCCCCGTCGCATAAAACAATGGTTGTCTGTGTGGCATCGGAAAGTATTCTGATCTGATCCTGACACCGGCTGATATCAAATCCGTGGCATTTCCCGGCAGTGCGGAAAGATCGTACATGAATCATAGAAAGTGTCCTTTCAGCGGATTGGATTGGTTATTTCTCTCTGGAAGGAGAGGATGGTGTTTCCCTGATAGCGGATAATTCCGATATCATTTACAGAAAAAAGTACTTTATGATTTTCAAAGGTTCTGAGTTTTAAACGTTCTCCGTCTTCACATTCAACGAGATACCATCCAACCATGTGTGCACCTGGAAGTTTTGCGAGGATTTTTACACGTTTTGTGATGACAGGCTTGGTTTTGTCGGAATTTTTTATAAAGTAGAAAACTATCCATGCTAAAATGGAGATGCCGGCCAGTACAATAATAAATGCTATGAAAGTGCTGAGAAATTCGTTGGGATCGTAATGATCAAATCTGATAGTCATATTTTTTCCTCCTGTTTTACATATGAATGAAGTTAATTGGTAATTGGTGTCTAAAGTTTAGGGCTTCATGATCGGATCCTCCTTTTGTAAATGTGTTGTTCTTTGAACTGACTACATCATAGCGAAAGTGGGAGAGAACCCGGGTTTTACTTTTTTCTCCGGATTTTTTGAGGAAAAATGAGAAAAATAAAAAGAGCTGCTGCCTCTGGATAAATATTCATCCGGAAGCAACAGCTCCTTTTTGATTTTGGATAAAATAAAAAAGAATGCAGGAAATGGGACTTGAACCCACACGATCTTGCGACCACAGGCACCTGAAGCCTGCGCGTCTGCCAATTCCGCCATTCCTGCATTTTTTCAACCGGCTTACTTCACTTCATTTAGCTCCGTTCGTCGACTGCTCACTTATAATAACCCAAGAATTGAATAATGTCAATAGAAAAATTCAAAAAAATTAAAAAAATTTGAAAAAAATATTTTGAGTTAGTTTTATGCATTTTTTTTGTATATGGTGTTGAAAAATGGCGATTCCTGTGATACAATCTTGAAGATTTAGGATAAAATAAGAGAACAAAGAAAGGGAGATTGTATGAAAGCATTTCTGATATTGGAAGATGGCCATGTATTTACAGGAACTAGCATTGGTTCTGCAAGGGAAGTCATCAGTGAAATTGTCTTTAACACTTCCATGACTGGTTATCTGGAAGTAATGACAGATCCTTCTTACGCAGGACAGGCGGTGTGTATGACATATCCGCTGATCGGAAACTACGGAATCTGTTATGATGACCAGGAATCAAGGAAGCCGTGGATTGACGGATTTATTGTACGCGAATTATCACGAGTTCCCAGCAACTTCAGAAGCGTAGACACCATTCAGCATTTTCTGAGCAAAAACGACATTCCGGGAATCGCAGGAATTGATACCAGAGCACTGACTAAGATCCTTCGTGAGAAGGGAACCATGAACGGAATGATCACAGTTGACGAGAACTATGACCTGGATACAATCATCCCCAGATTAAAAGCATATACAACAGGAAAAGTGGTAGAGAAGGTTTCCTGCCGCGAAAAGGAAGTGCTTAAGGGGAACGGACCGAAGGTTGCGCTTCTTGATCTGGGCGCCAAGAGAAACATCGCACGCTCACTGAATGAGAGAGGATGCCAGGTTACCATTTACCCGGCTCTGACACCGGCAGAAGAGATCCTTGGAGACAATCCGGACGGCATCATGCTCAGCAACGGCCCTGGAGATCCGAAGGAATGCACTTCTATTATTAAAGAAATCAAGAAACTCTATGACTCCGATGTGCCGATCTTTGCCATCTGTCTTGGACATCAGCTTATGGCTCTTGCAACAGGCGGAGATACCCATAAGATGAAATACGGTCACAGAGGTGGAAACCATCCGGTCAAAGACCTGGAGACAGGAAGAGTTTATATTTCTTCTCAGAACCATGGCTACGTAGTAGACGCAGAAGGCCTTGAGGAGAAAAACATCGCACATCCTGCATTTGTAAACGTCAACGACGGAACAAACGAGGGTATGGCATATAATGGAAAGAACATCTTTACCGTACAGTTCCATCCAGAAGCATGCCCGGGACCACAGGATTCCAGTTACCTGTTTGACAGATTCATGAAGATGATGGGAGGAGAGAAATAATGCCAAGGAATAAGGACATAAAAAAAGTACTTGTGATCGGCTCAGGTCCGATCGTAATCGGCCAGGCAGCAGAGTTTGACTATGCAGGAACCCAGGCATGCCGCTCTCTGAAGGAAGAGGGCATGGAGGTTGTACTTTTAAACTCCAATCCTGCTACCATCATGACAGATAAAGACATCGCAGACAGAGTTTACATCGAGCCTCTGACTGTTGAGGTCGTAGAGCAGCTGATCCTCAAAGAAAAACCGGACAGTGTACTTCCTACACTGGGTGGCCAGGCAGGACTGAACCTTGCCATGGAGCTTGAGGAGAAAGGCTTCCTGAAAGAGCACAATGTACGACTGATCGGTACCACAGCAGCTACCATCCGTAAGGCTGAGGACCGTCAGGAGTTCAAAGATACCATGGAAAAGATCGGCGAGCCGGTTGCAGCATCCAAGGTCGTTACAACCGTAGAAGATGGTGTGGAGTTTACACAGACCATCGGATATCCGGTTGTTCTCCGTCCTGCATACACACTTGGCGGAAGCGGCGGCGGTATCGCACACAACGAGCCGGAGCTTCGTGAGATCCTTGAGAATGGTCTCCGTCTTTCCCGTGTAGGCGAGGTTCTTGTAGAGAGATGTATCGCCGGATGGAAAGAGATCGAGTACGAGGTAATGCGAGACAGCGCAGGAAACTGCATCACAGTCTGCAACATGGAGAACATTGACCCGGTTGGTGTCCATACCGGTGACTCCATCGTAGTTGCTCCTTCCCAGACACTTGGAGATAAAGAGTACCAGATGCTTCGTACATCTGCGCTTAACATCATCACAGAACTTGGTATCACAGGTGGATGTAACGTACAGTACGCTCTTCATCCGGAGAGTTTTGAGTACTGTGTCATCGAGGTTAACCCTCGTGTAAGCCGTTCTTCCGCACTTGCAAGTAAGGCTACCGGTTATCCGATCGCCAAGGTTGCGGCCAAGATCGCACTGGGCTACACACTGGATGAGATCCCGAATGCCATCACAGGCAAAACATACGCAAGCTTCGAGCCGATGCTGGACTACTGTGTCGTTAAGATCCCGCGTCTGCCATTTGATAAATTTATCACAGCAAAACGTACACTGACCACACAGATGAAAGCTACCGGTGAGGTTATGAGTATCTGCCATAACTTTGAGGGTGCTTTAATGAAAGCCATCCGTTCCCTGGAGCAGCACGTAGACAGTCTGATGTCCTACGATTTCTCCCATCTTTCTGATGAGGAACTTCTGGACGAGCTGAATATCGTGGATGACCGCCGTATCTGGAAGATCGCAGAAGCCCTGAGACGAAATATTTCCCAGGAGAAACTTCACGAGATCACCAAGATCGATATCTGGTTCATCGACAAGCTGGCAATCCTTGTTGAGATGGAGCAGGCTCTGAAGACCCAGAAACTGGACAAAGACCTTCTTCTGGAAGCAAAACGAATGGAGTTCCCGGACTACATCATCGCAGATCTCACAGGCAAGACAGAAGCTGAGATCAAAGATCTTCGTAAAGAGTACGGCATCCGTGCAGCATACAAGATGGTTGATACCTGTGCGGCAGAGTTTGCGGCAGAGACACCATACTACTACTCTGTATACGGCGATGACCAGACAGAGAACGAAGCAATCGAGACAAAAGATAAGAAAAAGATCCTGGTACTTGGTTCCGGCCCGATCCGTATCGGACAGGGTATTGAGTTCGACTTCTGCTCTGTACACTGTACATGGGCATTTGCGAAAGAGGGATATGAGACCATTATTATCAACAACAACCCGGAGACTGTAAGTACAGACTTCGATATTGCAGATAAGCTGTATTTCGAGCCACTGACACCGGAAGATGTTGAGAATGTAGTAAATATCGAGAAACCGGATGGAGCTGTTGTTCAGTTCGGTGGACAGACAGCCATCAAACTGACCGAAGCACTGATCAAGATGGGCGTTAAGATCCTTGGAACATCTGCTGAGAATGTAGATGCCGCAGAGGACAGAGAGCTCTTTGATGCCATCCTTGAGAAATGCCAGATCCCGAGACCGAAGGGACACACCGTATTCACAGCAGAAGAGGCGAAAAAAGCTGCCAACGAGCTGGGATATCCGGTACTTGTCCGCCCGTCCTACGTACTTGGAGGACAGGGAATGCGTATTGCTGTCAGCGATGAGGATGTGGAAGAGTATATCGGAATCATCAACCAGATCGCACAGGAGCATCCGATCCTTGTTGACAAATACCTCATGGGTAAAGAGATCGAGGTTGATGCGGTATGCGACGGTGAGGACATTCTGATCCCTGGAATCATGGAGCATATCGAGCGTGCAGGTATCCACTCCGGAGACAGTATTTCCGTATATCCGGCACAGACCATCAGCCAGAAAGCAAAAGACACCATCGCCGAGTACACACGTCGTCTTGCACAGGCACTTCATGTAATCGGTATGATCAATATCCAGTTCATCGTTGTAGGTGAGGATGTATATGTTATCGAGGTTAACCCACGTTCCAGCCGTACAGTACCGTACATCAGCAAGGTAACAGGAATCCCGATTGTTCCGCTTGCAACAAGAGTTATCCTTGGCCACAAGATCAAAGAGCTTGGTTACACACCTGGACTTCAGAAAGAAGCAGAGTACTTTGCAATCAAGATGCCGGTATTCTCCTTCGAGAAGATCAGAGGCGCAGATATCAGCCTTGGACCGGAGATGAAATCCACAGGTGAGTGCCTTGGTATTGCTAAGACCTTCAACGAGGCTCTTTACAAAGCATTCATCGGGGCAGGAATCCGTCTTCCGAAACACAAACAGATGATCATCACTGTTAAGGATGAGGATAAAGAGGATATCATCCCGATCGCAAAACGCTTCGAGGCTCAGGGATACCGTATCTTTGCAACAAGAGGTACAGCAAATGTCCTGACTGAGAACGGAATCAAGGTAACACGTACCAATAAACTGGAGCAGCCGTCTCCGAACCTGATGGATCTGATCCTTGGCCACAAGATCGATGTTGTCATCGATACACCGCCACAGGGTGTTGAGCATCAGAAAGATGGTTTCGTCATCCGTCGTAATGCCATTGAGACAGGTGTTAACGTACTTACAAGCCTTGATACTGCAGAGGCTCTGGTTACAAGTCTTGAGAATACAGACCTGAACAACCTGACTCTGGTAGATATTGCGACAATTGACAATCGTTAAGCGTTGTTAAATGTAAAAAATATGTAAATTTTGCGAAATAAAAGATTCAAAGTTTACGAATTGAAAAATATGTAATATACTGATAAGGACGGAGCCGTTGTTTATATACCGGTTCGGTCCTTATCTTATTTTTGGCACAAAGCGAAATGTGCTTTTGGAAAGGAGTTAACATGAGTTTTATAGAATTGCTGAAGGTTATCCTTCTTGGCATTGTGGAGGGAATCACAGAGTGGCTTCCGATCAGCAGTACCGGGCATATGATCCTGGTAGATGAATTTATCAAGCTGAATGTGTCCGATGCATTTATGGAATTTTTTCTGGTAGCGATCCAGCTTGGTGCGATCATGGCAGTTGTTGTTCTGTACTGGAACAAGTTGTGGCCTTTTTACATAAGGAAGATTCCCAAAAAAACACAGATGGCCCTTCGTAAACAGCCGGCAGTATCCAGAGGAATCCTTACATTTGTGGAGAAATACTGTGATAAGGAGAAATGGATCCTGTGGTTCAAGATCCTGGTAGCATGTCTGCCGACGATCATCATCGCACTTCCGTTTAATGACATCATTGAAGAGAAATTCTATAATTATGTTGTGGTTGCGATCACACTGATTGTTTATGGTGTTCTTTTTATTGTGATCGAGAATTACAATAAACGCCGCAGACCAACCTGTACCAGACTGGATAAACTTACATTCAAAACAGCTCTGATTATTGGCTGTTTTCAGGTGCTTTCCGTAATTCCTGGAACTTCCCGTTCCGGATCTACGATTATCGGAGGAATCCTTGCCGGAACATCTCGTACGGTTGCGGCTGAGTTCACCTTTTTCCTGGCAATTCCGGTTATGTTTGGCGCAAGCCTTCTGAAGCTTGTGAAATTCGGTTTTGCCTTCAGCTCCACAGAGCTGATCATCCTGATCGTAGGCGTACTGGTATCTTTTGTGGTATCAATCCTGGCGATCAAATTCCTGATGGGATATATCAAGAAACATGATTTCAAGGTATTTGGATGGTACAGAATCATTCTCGGAATCCTGGTTCTCGGATATTTTATCGGAAAAACATTACTTGCGTAAATATGTGTAAACAGTAATTCTGGAGGTAATTATTATGAAATATAAGAAAATTATGATTGCACTGGCAGCAGCTGCAGCACTGAGTGCAGCCGGATGTGGAAGTTCCTCAAAAGACACAGTGGAAGTAACCCCGACACCGGTTCCGACTGCGGCACCGACTGCAGCACCTGCGACGTCCACACCGCTTCCGACTTCCACGCCGGCACCGAAGCTGATTGGCGTAAAAACAAGCACTGCAAAATTTGTATATCTTACCAACAGTACCAGGGGTGAAATCCGTGAGGTTTATCTCCGTGCAGCCGGCGGAACAGAATGGGGCAAAAATCTCGTTCCTGCGGAATCTACCATCAAAGATGCAGAGCAGGTACAGATGTATTACACACCGGATTCTGCCACAGATGCAATCTATGATATGAAAGTTGTAGACGGAGATGGAAACGCATATGAGATTTACAGTGCAGAGCTGGGCGATATGGAGAAGGCCAAACTGATGATTCAGGACGGTTCTGCATATCTGACTTACATGAGTTTAAGTGACAAGAGTGAAAAGAGTACACAGGGAAATGTGGAGACCGATAACAGTGAATCTGACAGTACAGATTCCACAGACAGTACAGACACTTCCAGTGTGACCGATACTTCTTCCACAGATGACAGCTCTTACGACAGTTCTGATAACGGCAGCTATGATAGCAGCGATGATGGAAGTTCAGACAACAGTTATGACAGCAACGACAACAGTGATAACAGCGATGACGGAGACGGAGGAGATTACGATAACAGCGATAGCGGAAACTATGATGGCAATGATGACGGCGGTTATGTAGATGACAGTGATAACAGTGGAAGTGGAGACGATGTAATTGATGACAGTAACAGTGGCAGTGATGGAGACATTGTCTGGGATGATAATGGAGACTGGTCAGAAGAGTAATAAAAATCCGAATATCCCGTAAAAGTTACATAAAGGTACATACAGGTGGAAGGGCCTGCCGGGAACTCCGGCAGGCTGTAAAAAAGAGAAATGGAAGAGAAAAGAGTAAAAGTTAATAACAAAAAACCGGGAATTGCTGTGCTTGCGTGTTTATTTATGCTGACAGCAATTTTTTGCATTGGTCTGGCAGGAAACTGCCGTGAGGTAAAAGCGGAGTCCGGCACAGAGAAAATCATGTTTCAGGATAATAGTGGAAGGTACCTGAAAAAGTCCGGTGCAAACTGGTGCCTGCGGGATGTAAAAAACAAAAAGATTACAGGACTGCAGTATCTGGCAATTCCGGAAACAGATTTTCTGCACCGTGGCATTTACATGTTTGACAGCAATGGACGTCTGATACAGAAACGGGTTGTTTATTATTTTAAAAATCTGACGGTTCGTGGAATTACGTTTCAGGGGTATTATGTTTCGGATCCCAATGGCCGTTTTACAAAAGGAGAAAAAGGTCTTGTAAAAATTGCAGATCAGAAAGTAAACGGAAAAGCTTTCGGGGGCTATTATTATGCGGGCGATCGTGGCAGATTAGACGGAAAAACTTATGTCCGTTATATAAAGCAGAGAAAACTTCATGGTATGGCGCTGAAAAGTGGCTATTATTATTTCAACGGCGTGGGAAAAATGTGTTTTGGAACACATTTTCATAAGCTGAATATAACCGTAAACGGAAAGAAATTTAACGGAAGTTATTATTTTGGAAGTGGAAACGGCCGACTGACACAGAAAGCCGGATGTATTACCTACAGAAGCCGCAAATACTATATCGACAAAAATGGAAAGATGGCAACCAATTGCTGGAAGAGCGGTTTTTATCTGAAATCTGACGGTACCATTGCCAAGACAATGAAAACGCCGGATGGCCAGTATGTAGACTGGCAGGGAAGAAAGAGCACAAAGTCTGAGTATAAATTAAGCGCTTTTAAGGCTGAGATGGAGCATTTTGCGTCTGCTTACGGAGGAAACTGGTCCATTTACATAAAAGATCTGAAAACCGGAAATATTGTGAATGTAAATGATCAGGCAATGTATCCGGCAAGTACCATCAAAGCTTTTGTCATGGCATCTACCTACGATCAGATCAGACAGGGAAAAATGCAGTACAGTTCCAGCGTTCGAAATCTTTTGTGGGATATGATTACAGTCAGTGACAATGAAAGCTACAATGAGCTGGTAAGACGCCACGGAGGCGGAAGTTTTGTAAAAGGAACCGCGGTAGTAAACCAGTATCTGAAAAAGAATGGATATACAAAGACAGGCTGCCACAGTTCCCTTCATCCGTCATCCTCTTCCTGGGCAAGTGACGGAGGAAGAAATACCGCATCCGCAAAGGACTGCGGAAAACTGCTGGAACAGATTTACCGTGGCAAATGTGTGTCCAAACAGTATTCCAAGGAAATGCTGAATCTTCTGCTCCATCAGACTGTACGCTATAAGATTCCTGCAGGTCTTCCATACGGAGTGGTATGTGCCAACAAAACAGGAGAAACAAGTTCTGTTCAGCATGATATTGCAATTATTTACGGAAAGAAGACCGATTATGTATTATGCGTATTTTCAAGTGGTGCGTCCGAAGGGCATCTGCAGTCCGGAATCCGGGCGGTATCAACCAGAGTATATGAATATATGAACGCAAACCATTAAGTAATTACAGGGTGATAATTTCTCCTGTATGTGAGGTATCATATCCGGTCTGAAGAGAAAGGGTGCGCCGGAAATTTTCGGATGCAATGGTATCTGCCACTGCCTGAAAACCGGGAGCGCAGAGGTTCTCGGAACGCAGGATGAGATACAGCGTTTCCTCACAGACAGGAAGAAATGTAAGCCCTGGAAAACTTCTGGCAGCACAGCTTTCGCCAAGAGCGGTGTCAGCCTGTCCACCGGCAACGGCAGCGGCGGTGGAATAGTCGGAAACCAGTTCGTTGCGGTATCCGGATATGGCTTCCGGTGAAATTTCGGAAGCCTTCAGCTGCCGGTCAAGAAGAACTCTTCGGCTGCTTCCTTTTTCGCGGTTTGCAAAAATAATGTCTGCCCGTGTAAGATCTGAAAAATCCCGGATATTTCTGGGATTTTCTTTTTTTACATAAAAACCAACCGGATACTGGCAGAACCGGATTGCTGTCAGAGAAACTCCTGGAACAAGACTTTTGATATCCTCCGGGGAAGCGGCAGCACAGGCCAGGTGGACTTTTTCAAAATAGAGGGAATACAGTCCGTTGTAGGTATTCATATGAGACTGCAGTACCGGAAGGCTTCCAGGAGTGGAAGGAAGCTGATTTAAGAGAAGATCCAGGGCAGGGGAAGACTGTCCGCTGATGATCAGTCCACTGGAGTGGAGAAGATAGTCTCTTTTCAGAAGAGAACTTTCCGGCTGATAGTCACGGGTCTGCGCCGCAGTACTGATCTGCGCTGCTCCATCCAGATACTGTGCTAACTGTTCTTCGCTGACACGAAGCTGCTTGCCGATTTTTGAGGAAGAAAGTTCGCCTCTCTTGATAAGTTCGTATACGGTTGTCTTTTTGATTTTCAGTTTATCGGCGACTTCCTGGGCTGTGTAAAATTTATTCATCGATTCCCACCATAACGCTGGTAGCCTTGATTACCGCATAAGCGTCAGAGCCAACTTTCAGTCCAAGTTCCTCCACAGCGGCACAGGAGATGGTTGCTGTGATGATATTTCCTCCGCCAATATCAATGGAAACAATGGAATTTACGGCGCCTTTGTTGATGTTGATAACTTTTCCTTTTAACTGATTACGTGCACTGAGTTTCATAAAAAAATTCTCCTTATCTTTTAAGATCCTGATGTTGCAGTAAAAATTGCTCTGTGTATTTTATGATAGCATGTGTATGAAAAAACAGCAATGGCCTTACGCTTGACAAGAAACTTTCATTTAGGTAAAATTAGACGAAACCATTCAAAACTGAATGAAACTGAACGAAACAGAAAAATGAGAGGGACAAAAAGGTGAAGAAAAAAATCTTAGCAGCTCTTACAGCGGGAATTCTGACAACAGGCCTTATGACCGGAGGTGTTTTTGCGGCAGACACAGAGGTGAAAGGCGATGAGAATCTGAAAGGTGAGGTTTATGCTTTTATCGCAGCCAGCCTCAGCAATTCCATGGAAGAGATCCAGAAGGATTTCAATGAACTTTATCCGAATGTGACAATCTACTACAGCGCAGACAGCTCAGGTACACTGCAGACACAGATTGAGGAAGGCGCACGCTGCGATCTTTTCTTTTCAGCAGCAGATAAACAGATGGATGCCCTCACAGAGGAGAAACTGACAAAAGAGGACACTGTTGTTGACCTTCTTGAGAATAAAGTCGTTCTGATCAAACCAAAGGACGGAGAGACAAAGGTAACAGGATTTGAGAACATCACAGATGCCGAGAATATGGCGCTTGCAGGTGAGGATGTTCCGGTTGGACAGTACTCCCGTGAGATTTTCAACAACCTTGGAATCATGGATGATGTAAACGAGATGGAGATCAACGAGTGCAAGAACGTAACAGATGTACTTGCTGCAGTCAGTGAGGGAAGTAATGAAGTTGGTGTAGTATATGCGACAGATGCTGCATCTGTTGCGGATAAAGTAGAGATTATTGCAGAGGCACCGGCAGACAGCCTTCAGACTCCGGTTCTTTATCCGGTAGGACTTATTGAGGATAAAGAAGCATCTGAGGATGACACCAAGGCAGCAGAGGCATTCCTGGATTATGTAGAATCTGACGCTGCGATCAAGGTATTTGAGGACTATGGATTCACAGCATATAAGGCTGAGGACAGCACAGACTCTGAAGACAGTATCTCCAAATAATCATTATGCAGAAAACCGGCAGTAATTTTTTGAAATACGGTAAATGTCGGTGCAGGAATGAACGATGACAGAATTTTTGAAAGAAATAAACTGGAGTCCTCTGTGGATTTCCTTAAAAACAGGTCTGGTGGCTACCGTGATCGCCTTTTTTCTGGGGGTATTCTGCGCCCGTAAGATCATGAAACTGAAACCAGGAGCCAGAGCAGTACTGGATGGTATCCTTACCCTTCCTCTGGTACTTCCGCCTACAGTTGCCGGATTTTTTCTTCTGCTGATTTTCAGCCTGAAAAGACCGCTGGGAAGTTTTCTTCTGGATAATTTTGATATTAAGATCGTACAGACCTGGAAAGGTTGTGTGATCGCGGCTGCAGTGATTGCGTTTCCGCTGATGTACCGCAATGCACGTGGTGCTTTTGAGCAGGTAGATGTGAATCTGATCTATGCGGGCCAGACTTTGGGAATGAGCGATAACCGGATCTTCTGGAAGGTGGTTATGCCTGCGGCAGGACCGGGAATTGCTTCCGGAACGGTACTGGCTTTTGCACGTGCCATCGGTGAGTATGGAGCAACTTCCATGCTTGCCGGAAATATCCTTGGAAAAACAAGAACGGTTTCGGTAGCCATAGCTGCAGAGACCGCAGCCGGAAACTATGGAACTGCAGGCTTCTGGGTCGTTGTGATTGTGCTGATTTCCTTTGTGATTGTAGCGCTGATTAACATTGTATCCGGAAGAGGAATGAAGACAAGAAGGTGGATCTGATGGCAGTCAGTGTAAATATCGAAAAGAATTTCCGGGATTTTTCCCTGAAAGTACAATTTGAGGGCAGCTCGGCAGCCATCGGGCTTCTTGGAGCATCCGGCAGCGGAAAGAGCATGACGCTGCGGTGTATAGCAGGAATTGAAACTCCGGATCGGGGTAAGATTGTAATTAACGGAAAAACAGTCTTTGATTCGGAAGCAGGAATCAATCTGAAACCACAGAAACGGCGGATTGGCTATCTTTTCCAGAATTATGCATTGTTTCCAACCATGACCGTAGAGCAGAATATCCGATGCGGTTACCGTGGGGAAAAGGCCTCCGTCCAGGAAAAAGTGTCGGATTTGATCCGGCGTTATCATCTGGAGGGACTGGAAAAACGTCTTCCATCCCAGCTTTCCGGCGGGCAGCAGCAGAGAGTGGCACTGGCCAGAATGATGATCGGAGAGCCGGAAGCAATCCTTCTGGATGAACCGTTTTCCGCACTGGATGGATTTCTGAAGGATGTGCTGCAGAGAGAGATGCAGGATTTTCTTAAGGATTATCCGGGGGATATGATTCTTGTAACTCACAGCAGAGATGAGGCCTATAAATTCTGTAAAGAGCTTTCTGTTGTGGATGGAGGACGTATCCTCGTGACCGATGAAACGAAGCGGTTGTTTGAGAATCCCAGAATGCTGAAAGCGGCAAAACTTACCGGATGTAAGAATTTTTCAGCAGTTCAGCGGCTGGGAGAACACGAAATTTATGCCACAGACTGGAAAATGAAACTTCATACAGCAGAAAAAGTGGCAGAAGATATTACGCACGTGGGAATTCGTGGACACTGGATCCGGCCGGAAGAGAAGCCTGGAGAGAACTGCCTGGAAGTGCAGGTGGATGAGTATATTGAAACAACGTTTGAACATCAGTATATGATCCGTAAGAAAGATGAGGAGGCAGCAGCCGGTTTGTGGTGGATGCATCCCAAGAACAGTTTCATGGAAGATCCGGACATGGGACTTCCCAAGTATCTGTATCTTCCACCGGAACATCTGATGCTGCTGAAATAAAAATATCTCTGTAAAAAATAAAATCCCGGAAATATCCGTCAGATATTTCCGGGATTTTTTTGTGCTATGTACTATATTTTCTGAGATATTTATTTTCCATGATTCCGGGAGTAGGTAATGTAATCCGTTACCATCATGGCAAGTTTAAAAGCCAGTGCATCTTCGAAGGTACGGATATCCAGTCCGAATCGTTTTTGAAGCTTTTCAAAACGGTACACCAGAGTATTTCTGTGTACATAAAGCTGTCTGGATGTCTCGGAAAGATTCAGGTTGTTTTCAAAGAAAGTTCGGATAATATTCAGTGTTTCATCATCAATAGAATCCAGAGACTCATCTCCGAAAATTTCATTTACGAACATGTCACAGACCTGCGTCGGAAGCTGATAGATCAGGCGGCCGATACCAAGGCGGTTGTAGCCGAAGACATTTTTGTCTGCATAAAAGATTTTTCCGACTTCCAGAGCAGTACGCGCTTCTTTGTAGGCATCAGAAAGCTGCATAATATCGTCGGCAGCATTGCTGTAGGAGACCCAGGCAGAAGTCATGGCTTCTGTATTCAGCATATCTACAAGCATACAGGCAATTCCGTCAAGCTCTTCATAGCCCTCTGTGCTCTGAAGCTCACGGACAACAATAATGCCGGAATCATCCAGGGCAGTGATAAAGTCACGGGTCCGGGCGGAAAAGATATTCCGGATGGTTGCCAGAGCATTTTCATCTTTATGCTGTTTGGTTTCCACAAGAAATACTGCACGGCGGACAGAAGGTGCAATGTGGAGACGGGCAGCTTTGTTGAAGGCTTCCACCTGAGAGTAGCGCTCCAGAAGAAGGTTCTGCATGAAGGAATTTTTGTCCGTTTTTTCCGCATAGGCAGTAAGAAGGCTTTCTACCTGGCAGACAGCAAGTTCTCCGATGGTAGAAGCAGAATCCGTGGAACCCCATACAGTCAGAAGCATATCGCCGGATGTGCCGTTTAATTTGTAGAGGCTGCAGGAACGGTTGGAAATGCATAAAGCAGGATCTTCACGGAACTGGGTGAGTTTTTCGGCAGATGGAAGCTTTCTGTCTCCGGTGGAAGCGAAAACTTGATTACTTTCATTCAGAATACAGAAATCCAGTCCACTGATCCGGTTCCAGTCATCCAGACATTTTTGAAGTGTTTGCTGTATTTTCATAAAAATTGAGTCCTTTCTGTAGATGAAGTGAAAATTGTGCAGAGTAAAAAAGAAACCCCGGGAAAATATATCCCCGGGGTTAAATTCATTTTTTGTAATTCGGTAAGAATTAGTTTGTGATTGTAAGCTCTGTCTCTTTGTCGAAGAAGTGAGCTTTCTCCATATCGAATGCGAATCTGATCGGATCACCGGTCTTAGCTGTTGTACGAGGATCAACTCGTGCTGTGATCTGAGTTCCGTCAACATCGAAGTACAGGAATACTTCGGCACCAAGAAGCTCGTAAACTTTAACTACGGAGTTCATCGGTTTGCTTGGGGATGTCTCAAGGAACATCTGAGAATCATGGATATCCTCAGGACGGATACCAAGAACAACTTTCTTTCCAACATAGCCTTTGTCTTTGAGAACTTTAGCTTTAGCTGCAGGAACAATAACCTCATGCTCGTTACCGATTGTAGCGATCATGTTACCGCCTTTTTCGGAGATAACAGCATCAAGGAAGTTCATCTGCGGAGATCCCATGAATCCTGCAACGAAGAGGTTGCCTGGTTTCTGATACAGGTTCTGTGGTGTATCAACCTGCTGAACAACACCGTCTTTCATAACGACGATTCTGGTACCAAGTGTCATAGCCTCTGTCTGGTCATGTGTTACATAGATGATTGTAGCACCAAGTCTCTGATGGATCTTGGAAATCTCGATACGCATCTGTACACGAAGTTTAGCATCCAGGTTGGAAAGAGGCTCATCCATAAGGAATACCTTAGGATTACGAACGATAGCACGTCCCATAGCGACTCGCTGTCTCTGACCACCGGAAAGAGCCTTCGGTTTACGATCAAGAAGTTTGTCAAGGTCAAGGATTCTTGCTGCTTCACGAACTGCTTTATCGATCTGATCTTTCGGAACTTTACGAAGTTTAAGTCCGAATGCCATGTTATCATAAACAGTCATATGAGGATA
Source organism: Blautia sp. MCC269 (assembly GCF_018785655.1). Lineage (NCBI taxonomy): Bacteria > Bacillati > Bacillota > Clostridia > Lachnospirales > Lachnospiraceae > Blautia > Blautia sp. MCC269. The sequence goes on from NZ_WQQE01000013.1 coordinate 157,029, forward strand.
CAGAGCGTAGTTCTGGAATACCATTGCGATATCACGGTCCTTAGGCTCAACATCGTTCATGACTTTGTCACCGATCTTAAGTGTACCACCGCTGATCTCCTCAAGACCTGCGATCATACGAAGTGTTGTGGACTTTCCACATCCAGACGGTCCTACGAAGATGATAAACTCTTTGTCTTCGATTTCAAGGTTGAAATCTTTAACTGCCTGGAAGCCGTTTGGATAAGTTTTATTAATGTGAGATAATGATAAACTTGCCATTGTTGTTTCCCTCCAAAATTAATATATTGTTTTTTACGTAATTTCCTTTGCTGGTTAACAGTATATCGAAAATGGAGGAAAAGAGCTAGAGCTGAATCGTACAAAGTTTCCGGCAGTTTCTTGTCATTCTGACGAAAAAACGAAAGGGGATTTTTCGTCATTTTGTCAAAACGACGGTTTCATATGGATAGATTCACGAATTATTATACTGCATTCCGGCGAAATCCTCAATATTATAAAAAAATCCAAAACAAGTTATTTACAGCTAACCACAGTTGGAGTATACTAACTTATTAGATAAAAGAAAAGTTTTCTCAATAATAAAGGAGGGATCAGAATGCAGAACGCAAAAGCTGAGAAAGAAGAAAAGAGAACAGGATGTTACCGCCATACACAGATGCAGAAAGATCTTATTATAGAGAAGCTGAAAGAACGGGGCTTAAGAATTACCAGACAGAGGAGGATCCTGCTTGATATCATTCTGGAAGGGGAGTGCTCCTGCTGTAAGGAAATTTATTACAGGGCTTCCGCACTGGACCCGAAGATCGGTGTGGCAACGGTATACCGTATGATCAATACGCTGGAGTCCATCGGAGCCATCAGCCGCAAAAATATGTACCGGGTAGCCTGCAGTACCAAAGGGGCCTGCACAGTGGAGCTGGATGATGATACCATCTGCCACCTGTCCGGGCAGAAGCTTAATGAGGTGATCCGTGCGGGACTTCGGGCATGCGGGGAGATCCATGAGCAGAATATCCGCACACTTGCAGTGCTTCCGGTACATGAAGTGGGATAAACACAGCAAGGAGATATTCCCTATATAATAGGAAATAAAGGGTTTGTACAGACTAAAAATTAGAAAAACGAAACTATTAGTAAAACTTAACTGTTAGGAGAAATTAACTGAAAATTCAGCGAATTGTGTTAAATTCACAAAAAAAACACTGGACATTTTTTTACAAGTATTTTATAATGATGAAAATACCGGGGCAGGCATGGGAAATTGTCCACCGGAAATCAGTAAAATGATAAAAATTATATATTTAGGAGGAAAAATTATTATGGTAGATTTTAAATTCAAAAAATCAGGACTTTTTGCAGCAGGTGTTCTTTTTGGAACAGCAGGAATCAAGATCCTTACAAGCAAGGATGCGAAGAAGCTTTACACAGGATGCACAGCAGCCGTTTTAAGAGCTAAGGACTGCATCATGAAAACAGCTACAAGCCTTCAGGAGAACGCGGAGGATATCTACGCTGAGGCTAAGGGAATCAATGAGGAGAGAGCTGCAGCAGAAGAGGCTGTAGAAGATGTTGCAGAGAATGCAGAAGAGACTGCAGATGAGGATGCATTCAAGGAGGCAGCAGAAGAGACAAAAGAAGCAGCAACTGAAGAGACAGCTGAGTAAAGAGGCGATTTCCCGTGAAATTTTATATTAAACATGAGACAAGAGGACGACTTCGTATTCATCTTGCCCAGAAGAGAATGAGTTACGAGCAGGCGGATACTTTGCTGTATTATCTCGAAAATCTTGACGGAGTGGCTTCCGCCAAGGTATATGAGAGAACCTGTGATGCGGTTGTGAATTATCAGGGCAGCCGTGAGGCTGTTATCTGCGGTATCAGAGCATTCCATTATCAGGATGTGGAAGCTCCCCAGCAGGTACTGCAGAGCTCCGGAAGAGCACTGAATGCAGAATATCAGGAGAAACTGATCTCCAAGGTGATCTATCATTTTGGAAGAAAGCTTTTCCTGCCATATCCGTTGAACGCGATTTATACGACAGCAACTTCCCTGAAATATATCTGGAAGGGCATTGATACACTTCTTCACCGCAAGATCGAAGTACCGGTTCTGGATGCCACTGCGATCGGTGTATCCGTACTGCGTCAGGATTTCGGTACTGCAGGTTCCATTATGTTCCTGCTTGGAATCGGAGAAATTCTGGAAGAGTGGACACATAAGAAATCAGTCGGTGATCTTGCAAGAACCATGTCACTGAATGTTGGCAAGGTGTGGCTGAAGAGAGAAGATCAGGAAATTCTTGTAGAATCCAAAGAAGTTCAGCCGGGAGATGAAGTTGTTGTCCGTATGGGTACTGTGATTCCGTTTGACGGAAGCGTTACGGATGGAGAAGCTATGGTGAACCAGGTGTCTCTTACCGGTGAGTCTGTACCTGTATGTAAGAAAGAAGGCAGCGTTGCCTATGCAGGTACCGTTGTGGAGGAAGGTGAGATCACTATCCGGGTGAAGACGGTAGGTGGTTCCAGCCGTTATGACAAGATCGTCACCATGATCGAGGAATCTGAGAAGCTGAAATCTTCCCTGGAAGGCAAGGCAGAGCATCTGGCAGATAAGCTGGTTCCGTATACTCTTGGAGGAACAGCACTTACATATCTGATTACCAGAAACGCTACCAAGGCTCTTGCGATCCTCATGGTAGATTTCTCCTGTGCACTGAAGCTTGCAATGCCAATCTCCGTACTGTCCGCGATCCGTGAGGCAGGTACACATAAAGTTACGGTTAAAGGCGGTAAATATCTGGAAGCAATGGCTGATGCAGATACCATCGTATTTGATAAGACTGGAACTCTGACAAAAGCAAAACCAACGGTTGTGGATGTGGTTTCCTTTGATAACAACAATCCGGACGAGATGCTGCGTATTGCCGCATGTATGGAAGAACATTTCCCGCACTCCATGGCCAAGGCCGTTGTCAGTGCAGCCAGAAAGAAACATCTGGCACATGAAGAGATGCATTCCAAGGTTGAATATGTAGTGGCACATGGAATTTCCACTACCATAGAAGAACATAAAGCCGTGATCGGAAGTTATCACTTTGTTTTTGAAGATGAGAAATGTGTGATCCCGGAGGATGGCCAGGAGAAATTCGACAGCATTCCGGAAGAATATTCTCACCTGTATCTGGCTATTGACGGACGTCTTGCAGCTGTGATCTGTATTGAAGATCCACTTCGTGAGGAGGCAAAAGCTTCTGTAGAAGCACTGCGCGCGGCAGGAATCTCCAAGATCGTTATGATGACAGGAGACAGCGAGCGTACAGCAGCAGCTATTGCCAGACGTGTAGGTGTGGATGAATATTATTCCGAGGTACTTCCGGAGGATAAGGCCAACTTCATCGAAAAAGAGAAGGCAGCCGGAAGAAGGGTGATCATGGTAGGTGACGGAATCAATGATTCTCCGGCACTTTCCGCAGCCAATGTGGGCATTGCCATCAGTGATGGTGCTGAAATTGCCCGTGAGATCGCAGACATTACCGTAGGTGCGGATGATCTTCAGGAATTGGTTGTTCTGAAAGAGATCAGTAATGCACTGATGAAACGTATCAGACGTAATTACCGTTTCATCATTACCTTTAATGCAGGCCTTATCGCCTGTGGTGTTGCAGGAATCCTGCAGCCGACTACATCTGCACTTCTGCACAATACTTCTACACTGGCGATCAGCCTGAAGAGTATGCAGAATCTGCTTCCATAAATAGTCCAATAATAAAATATTAATCCAGCCGGATCACGTATGAGATACAAAATCTCTGTGATTCGGCTGGATTTTTTTGCCTGTGTGATGGTGTTACAGCTGATCAGAAGTGGAGACGTGAATGCCCGGTTGTCGTTCAGAATTCAGATCTGACTTCATTCATGTGGAAAAGGTTCACTTTCCAGTTTCAGGCCATCCGCCATATGATAGCGCTTCTTTTCGGTATCCGAACGGAGAGGCCGGGTATGCAGGCTCCGGTACCGGGAAGGGTTCATATGATAAAATTTTTCGAAGGTATGTGCAAAATGCTGCCGGCTATTGTAACCGGAAGAAAAGGCAATATCCGTAATGTGCAGAGTACTGTTGCACAGAAGAAAGGCGGCCTGCTCCATGCGTTTGCGGTTAATGTAAGTGTTGATGGTGCAGCCGTTTTTTTCTGTAAAAAGCGCCTGGAGGTAGGATTTGTTGATTCCTGCATATGCGGCAATGGCAGGAATATCAATATCTTCCAGATAATGCTCGTCAATATAGCGGAGTGCTTTTTTTAGATAAGCACTTCCCGATGAGTTCCGGCTGGAGTGGGCGCAGAAGGCAAGTTCTGTAAGCATACGGCCAAACAGAAGAAAGAAGAGAAATTCTTCCTCCTTTATCTCACCGGAACTGCGCTGCAAAAAGGTGAGAAGGTCTTTCAGGCTGTATCCGAAATTCCGGGAATCTGTGCCGGAACAGAATCCCCGGGAGGAGTCCATAAAGGTCCAGAACCGGGAAAATCCGGGATCTTTTTTCAGAAGAAGATCCAGAGAAACCGGGCTTTTTTCGGAAGTGAGGGAAAATTCCAGATTCAGGATCGAGCAGGGAAAACCATCCGGGATTTCAAGCCTGTGAGGGACATCCGGTCGGATAAAGATAAACTGTCCGGATTTCAGCAGAAATTCTACGTCCTGTTCCTCATCCATGCAGAAAACCCGGCAGGAACCGGAAGTAATATACATGATCTCATAACTGGAATGGGTGTGATGTTCCATATGGTAATAAGGAAGGGAAAGGGCATAAAAAGCGGAAATATGAAAATATCTGGAAGAGTCCTGAAAAATATCCATTTGGCAAACCTCCTGATCGTCAGAAAATATTATGGGATAACGGCGGCACAGGATCAGAAACCTGTGAAAAAATATCTGTGAGACAGTATAGCACAGAAAAATAAATACGACAATATATTGCATTTTTACATTCAGGGGATGATACCTGTCACCTTGCAAAAGATCAGATGCTATACTGAGATCAAGATTACAAAAACGGGAGGATATTTTGTATGAGCTACAAAAACGGGAACATGAAAACAATCGAATTACATGAAAACGGCCTGGATATCCAGTTCCGTATCCGTGAAAACGGCGTGGTAGAGCTGGCAGATCTTTCTTCACAGGAAGTAAAAAAGGCAGCCATGGAGCCGAAGGAAGATATTTATTATCCGGCTGTTGAGATCCACAGAAGCGGCACCGGAAGCCTGAATATGCATGCTTACAAAAACAACATCAATCAGTCCTCTGTAGACTTTGTTTATGAGAAACATGAACTGAAAGAGCAGGACGGTGGAAAAGAACTGGAGATCGTAATGGTTTCTCCGGAAAAGCTGAAAGCCGTATATCATATGCGCCTGTTTGACGGAGTTCCGGCAGTGCAGACCTGGACAGAGATCACCAACGAGGGAAGTGAAGATCAGGGCCTGACTTACGTTTCTTCTTTTATATATCAGGGAATTTCCAGAGGCGGTGACAAACCTTATTACAAAAAAACAGATATCTATGTACCGTTTAACAGCTGGTGCTGTGAGGCACAGTGGCAGAAATATGATGCAGAGACACTGAACTTAAACGGAATGGTCGTAGACGGATTTAATCATCAGGGATATGGACTGAACCGTTATTGTTACAGTGGAAAGGGAACCTGGTCTACCTGCGAGTATCTTCCAATGGGAATTGCCGAAGACAGAGAAACAGGGGAAACTTATATTTTCCAGGTTGAAAGTTCCGGACAGTGGCTGATAGAATATGGTTCCGCCCAGGGTGGGAATCTGTATCTTACTGTAAGCGGTGCCACAGAGCAGGAGCATGGATGGTATAAGAATCTGAAACCGGGAGAATGCTTCACAACTGTTCCGGCAGGGGCAGCCGTTGTAAAAGGAGGTTTGAATCCGGCAGTAGCAGCGCTGACCAGATATCGTAGAAAAGTACGCAGAGCGAATCCGGACGATGAGAAACTGAACGTGGTATTTAATGATTACATGAACTGCCTGATGGGAGATCCCACAACAGAGCGGGAGCTTTCCATCATTGACAAGGCGGCAGAGCTGGGATGCGAATATTACTGTCTGGATGCAGGATGGTATGACGACGGATTCTGGTGGGACCGTGTCGGTGAATGGAAGGAAGCATCCGGAAGATTCCCTGGAGGCCTGAAAGAAGTCTGCGATTACGCACACAGCAAAGGCCTGAAAATGGGACTCTGGCTGGAAATCGAAGTTATGGGAGTTGCCTGTGAGCTTGCAAATAAACTTCCGGATGACTGGTTTGTCTGCCGCCATGGAAAACGCCACATTGACAACAAACGTTACATGCTGGATTTCCGCAATCCGGAAGTACGGAAATACTGCCGTGATGTAGTGGACAGGCTGATCCGTGATTATGGCGTAGAGTACTTCAAGGTGGACTATAACGTAACGATGGGATACGGAAGTGAATTGAACAGCGACAGCTGTGCAGATGCCATCCGTGAGCATTATGAATGCCTCCATCAGTGGTATGAGGAGATCTTCCGTGATTATCCGGATCTTGTTGTGGAGAACTGCGGTTCCGGCGGACAGCGTATGGACTATGGTATGCTGAAAGTCTTAAGCCTGCAGTCCACCAGTGACCAGACCGATTATCTCTACAATGCCAATATTGCAGCCAATGTGGCAAGTGCGGTTGCCCCTGAGCAGGGTGGCATGTGGGTATATCCGTATGAGGATGAAGAAGAGCATGTGATCTACAATGTGGTAAACGGTATGCTTCTCCGCCCGTACATCAGTGGTATGGTATGGAAGCTTGGTGAAAATTCCATGAACCGGATGCGAGAGGGAATTGCCCTGTATAAAGAGATCCGTGAGGAAGTCCGTGACGGTGTGCCGTTCTTTCCGCTTGGTTTTGGAACTCTGAAATCCGAAGTGCTTGCTTACGGAGTAAAAGCAGAGAAGAATACCTATCTTTCCGTATGGACACCGGGAACAACAGAAGCAGTGATCCCGCTGGAAGATGCAGAAAAGATCAGCAAAGTATCCGTGATCTATCCAAAGGAAGAGATGTGCGAATATAAAGTTGAAAATGGAAATCTTGTAGTGAAGATGCCGCAGGAAAAAGCAGCGAGACTGTTTAAAATTGAGATGAAATAGGGATACAGGAAAGTCCGGTTTATGGGACTGGAAGAATACAAAAGTAAAAGCAGATCAGTAACAAAAGAGTACTGAGAGAATAAAATACAGCCAGGAATACAGGATACAAAATCCGGAGATATTCCTGGCTGCGTTTTTATCGGATATCCGCACCCGGTTTCATGATCTGAAGCAGGATCACCGCGCAGATGATCGCTCCGATACCAGGGATTGCACCGCCGATTCCCACAAAACGAAGACCGGCATATTTCACGATCACACCACCCATGGCAGAACCGGCCGCAATACCAAAGTTAAAGAAAACCGAGATCAGAGAAGAAGCCAGGTTTACACAGGCCGGATGTTCTCTGGTAGCAATTTTCAGGAAATGCATCTGCAGCGGTGAGTTCAGAAGATACATCACAACACCCAGGATAAAAAGTACCAGTCCTCCGCTTACCAGATTGTGGGTGGCAATGGGAAGAAGCAGCAGGCATACAGTCTGTATCACATAGATCAGAGGCAGCAGGCGGATGCCGGTCTTGTTTGCCACCTGACCGGAACTTACGTTGCTGGTGATAGCCGCAATACCGAAGATCAGAAGCGCAAGGCTTAACATGGAATCCGGAATATGAAGCTCCTGCTGGAAGATCGGTGTCAGATATGTATAAAAACAGTAAGTGGAAGCACCGGCCAGAAAAACAATGGCACAGCCGATGGAGATTCTTTTATCCAGAAAAAGCTTAAACTGTTCCAGGATACTCCCTGCTTTCAGACGGTTCTGCCGGGGCAGTTTCATAAACAGAAGTGCCAGCAGAGCCAGAGTTGCCACGAAGATCGTGATAAAAGCCGCGCGCCATCCAAAAACATGAGTGATGGTGGAAGCGATAGGCACACCGATGACCGAAGCGATACTGAAGCCTGAAAAGACACCTGCAATCACACCCGGGATATGCTCCGGGATGGAAGCAACATCTTCCGCATACGTCATGGAGATGGAAACCACAGTACCGGAAACCACAGCTGTAAGGATACGGAACACCAGAAATACCATGTAATTGGTAGCAATGGCACAGATCAGGTTGCAGAGTGCAAACAGTGAAATTCCCAGCATGGTAATACGGAAACGGTTATATTTTCCCACATAGGCAGCCAGAAACGGAGTGCCCAGGCCATAGGCGAAAGCAAACAGAGATACAATGCTTCCGGCCTGTGTCAGTGAAATCCCGAATCCGTCCGCAATTTCCGGCAGGATACCGATCACCGTATATTCACTGGTACCCAGAAAAAAGCTGAGCATGATCAGGCCTACAACAGCCGGATTAAAAAATCGAGCTTTGGATGATGACATGATAATAAGTCCTCCCTCAAAAAGAAATAAAGATCAAGTTTCTGCATCAGAGAGATCGTTTTTCAACAGAAAATCTACCTCAATGCGGTAAAAAGAATATCACAATTTCCACCGTGTTTCTTGTTTACAGCTGTCAGATTTTTGTAGTATATTGATATCAGAAAACGGGGAGGAGTAGAAAAAATGGCAATACCGGTATTTGGAAAAGAACAATATCCACTGCGCAAAGAGTCCGGACTTTCCTATACGATCTCGGATATTTACAAGCATGTGCCGCTACATACCCATAATCATTATGAACTTTTTATTATTTCAGAGGGTACGGCCTATCATTTGATCAATGATTCCGTGCAGACGGTGAAAAAAGGAGACCTGTTTTTTATACGCCCCAATGATATGCACAGCTACAGCTTTTTTCACTCAGAGAATTTCTGTGTCCGGAATCTGGGCTTTTCCACCCAGGTGCTCCGGAATGTTTCCCTGTTTCTGGAGCAGGAAGAAAAGATGGATAAACTGATAAACAGTGAGATGCCGGCCTTCGTACATCTGGAAGGGGAAAATTTCCGCAGGGTTCTGGAAGCGATGGATATGGCCGGAAATCTGGTAAACGGCAGCCACCCCCGGCATGCAAGATATCATGCACAGTGTATCATTGCACTTCTTCTGGAGGATTATTTCTTCACTTATGATGAAAAGGATCCCTGGAATCAGATGCCTTCCTGGCTGTCAGAGCTTCTCTTAAATATGTCAAAGATTGAAAATCTTCAGGAAGGCTACAAAAAAATGTGCGAGCTGGCTCCCTGTTCTCCAAGCCATCTCTGCAGACTTCTGAAACAGATCAGCGGGAAAACTCCTACTCAGTATATCAACCAGGAACGTCTGAAATACGCGGTCTATCTCCTAGCGCAGACAGACAGGGAGATCCTGGACATCTGTGAGTGCTGTGGATTTTCTAATGTGAGCCATTTTTATCATCTGTTCCGGGAACAGTTCGGCGTGTCACCGGCAAAATTCCGGAAGACAGTGTGATCTGACGGCAGCAGTTACCTGGCTTTTCGAAATTCACCGGGGCTCATGCCGGCCCATTTCCGAAAAGATTCCGCATAATAACTGGCACTGCCAAAGCCGGTGGAAAGAGCGATTTCCGTTATGGTCATATCGGTTTCCCGGAGAAGCAGGGCGCTTTTGTTCAGGCGGTACTGATTCAGATAGAGATTGGGGCTTTGGCTGAAATATCTGGAAAAGAGTTTGCAGCATTTGCTGATACCTACGGAACCGGCAGCCGCAATTTCCTTAAGGGAAATTCTGGAAGCATAGTTCTGCTGGATAAAACCGGTCATGTTCCGGATGGTGGTAAGATCTGTATTGGTATGGTCTTCGGTCCGGGAGGCAGAGGGCAGATGTTCAAGAAGCAGAGCCCAGATCAGGGAAAAAGAGGACAGGATCCGTAAAGGAGCAGTTTTACTCTTACGGTGCACATAGATGTCGGCCATTTGTTTCAGAATCTGTGCCTGCCAGGAAATCCCGGGATCAAAGATAAAAAAGGGAACTTCGTTGTTCCGGATCAGAGGAAGGACGAAGTTTTTTTCATAGGCAGGTAATGTGCACAGAAGCATGGGGTGGATGAGGATGCAAAAAAATTCACATTCCCTGTGACTTTCAGAAAATCCGTAATGCATCTGCCTGGAATTTACAAAAATCCCCTGTCCCTGTTCCAGAGTGAGGATTTTTCCGTTGACATTATATTGCATCTGGCCGGACTGGATCATCAGAAATTCAATGTCATCATGCCAGTGGCTGATAGCGGAATAATTGGGATAGTGGGAAAGCATTTCATGGATGGTGTAGGCCGGGCAGTCAGGATAATCGTAGACCATTTTTTCAGAAAGGTCATCCTTTAAGTCTATATAGATCATATTCATACCTCGCAGGATTGTTATAAAGTTAGATAGAAAACCGATAGAATAACTTAAAAATATACAATATAATTATAAAACGAAAAGATGCTTCGGTCAATGTCCGCGTAAACTGTGAGGCAGATATAGTGGAGCATGCCGCCGTCCTCTCCGGAATCACTCACAGTGCGTCAGGAGACACCGGGCATTTTTTTGAAGAAAACAAAGTGTATTTATAAGAGAGGGATTTACAATGGACAATATTTACAGAAGAGATCACGAAATGGCATACATCTCCGATGATGCAGTAGTGGCGCAGCAGAAAGAAACAAAAAAGGCCGTCCGGGAGTACAATGAGGCCATGCCTTTTGACCCGGAAAAAGGGATGGAATGTCTGGAACGTACAGGACTGAAACATAAGAAAAACGTATATTTTGAGCCACCGTTCCACTGTGAGTACGGAAGCCATATCGAAGTCGGGGAGAATTTTTATGCCAACACCCACTGTGTGATGCTGGATGTGGGAAAGATCACCATCGGGGATAACGTACTGTTTGGTCCCAATGTAGGTATTTACACAGCCGGACATCCTATCCATCCGGAAAGCCGTAATTCCGCTTTTGAGTACGGGATTCCTGTCACCATCGGGGATAATGTGTGGATCGGCGGAAGCTGCTGTGTTCTTCCTGGTGTAAAAATTGGAAACAACGTTGTGATCGGTGCGGGAAGCGTAGTGACAAAGGACATTCCGGACAATGTATGTGCAGCTGGAAATCCCTGCCGCGTGATCCGCGAGATCGCGGATGCAGACAAGCCATATTACTTTAAAGATTGGAAATTTGATGAGGAGGCATGGGCAAAAATAAATGAAAAATAAAAAAGACCCGGCATTCACCAGAAAGCTCATAAGCCTGGTGATGCCTATCGCTTTTCAGCAGTTTATGCTGGCGCTGGTCAGTGCATCCGATGCCCTGATGCTGGGAGTGATCTCACAGGATTCTCTTTCCGCAGTATCTCTGGCGGGGCAGATAACATTTATCCACAACCTTCTTCTGGAAGCAATGACCATCGGCCTTTCTCTTATCGCAGCCCAGTACTGGGGAAAGGGAGATATTCCGGCAGTGGAGCGGATCTTTGCCTTTGTGATGAAAGTTACCACTGTGATCTCTCTGGTCTTTACCCTGTCTGCGCTGCTGATCCCGGGAATGCTGATGAGGATTTTTACCAATGATCCGGTACTGATCCGGGGCGGTTCCCTGTATCTTCGTGTGATCGCGGTATCCTATCTGCTTACCGGAATCTCACAGATGTATCTCTGTATTCTGAAAAACAGCGGCAGAGCGGCAAAAAGCAGCATGATCAGTGCCACCAGTGTGGTAGTAAATATTTTTATCAATGCAGTGCTGATCTATGGATTGTTCGGAATGCCAAGAATGGAGATCGCCGGAGCCGCACTGGCAACAGTAACGGCCCGTATCATTGAAGTTACATGGTGCGTTCTGGAAACTGTGGGAAAAGATCAGGTAAAACTCCGGGCAAAATATCTCCGCAGAGACGATCCCGTTCTCAGGAGAGATTTCTGGAAATATACAACACCGGTGATCTGCAATGAGATCGTCTGGGGAACCGGATTTTCCATGTATTCCGTAATTATGGGACATCTGGGAAGTGATGCGGTAGCCGCCAATTCCATTGCCAGCATTGTCAAAAACCTGGCCGGATGTTTCTGTATGGGACTTGGAAACGGTGGCGGAATCATGGTAGGAAACGAACTGGGAGCCGGAAAGCTGGAGAAAGCCAAAGAATACGGCAGAAGGCTCTGTCATCTGTCTGTTTCCAGCGGAATCGTATCCGGACTGGTGCTTCTGGCATTCAGCCCGCTGATCCTTTGTGCGGCCAACTTAAGCGTTACAGCGGAAGGATATCTTAAGGGAATGCTGCTGATCTGTGCTTACTATATGATCGGACGTTCCGTAAACGGAGTAACCATCAGCGGGATTTTCTGTGCAGGCGGAGACAGTAAGTTCGGATTGTACTGCGACTGTATTTCCATGTGGTGTATTATGGTTCCACTGGGCCTTATCGCCGCATTTGTGCTGAAGCTTCCGGTGCTTGCGGTTTACTTTATCATCAGTCTGGATGAATTTGTGAAGATCCCGGCTGTGTATCTGAATTATAAGAAGTATCGTTGGGTGAAGGATCTGACGGTAAAAACAGACCCTACCTGAACAGATGCACAGCCAGTCCCCACAGCGGCAGCAGATACAGATAAAAGGCAACTGCGATACTGATGTTTGGCGCACCGATGGCAGCCAGCGGAACGGCTCCTGCAATGGACCAGGGGATCATGGGCGCTATGACTACTACCGTATTTTCCAGGTCCAGGGCAAAAGAAGATCTTTCCGGATTGTTTTCCCCGCACAGCTGGCTGGTGAGCATGATGGCAAGGGTCTGGTTGCAGGAGATGGCGGAAGTGACAATGGAAGTCAGTAAGGTTGTGCCATAAGGGGTGATCCTGGAGCCCAGTTTTTCCATCAGGGCTTCAATTCCGTTCAGAAATCCGGTTCCCTCAAACATGCCGGAATAGCAGGAAGAAATTCCAACGATCAGGTAAACACGCAGCATGGAAAGAAAACCGCCGCCGCTCATCAGCTTCGCAATTTCCCCATCAGAAGGAGAAAATCCCGAAAAACATAAAGCAGGAAGTTCCGAAACCGGAAAGTGCTGTACCAAAACCGCAATGACCATTCCCACCAGTCCGCTGATGGCAATGGTCTTTTTTACATCCACATGAAGAAGGGAAAGTACCAGCACGATTACAACAGGAAGAAGCATCAACGGCGAGAACGCATAATAATCCCGCAGCAAATTTCTGGTAGTATCCGCAGCAGATCCTGTATGGACGGAAAAACCAAGAATTCCATACAGAACACAGCTCAGTATAAAGGGAACCGGAGCACTGCGTGTCATATTCCGGATATTGGAAAAAAGATCTGTTTTCGTCAGCTCGCTGACAAGAAGTGCACTGGTGGAAACAGGAGAACACCGGTCCCCGAAAAAAATCCCGGCCAGGATTGCGCCGCCGGTAAGAAAGGCTGGAATCCCCATACTGTTGGCCATAGTCATACAGATCACGCCGATGGTGGCGGCACTTCCAAAGGAGGTTCCCGTAAGGAAGGAGATCAGACAGCACAGAAGAAAAGACGCCAGCAGCATCACGGAAGGAGTACAGATGGCAGAAGCATAATATACGATATAGGCAATGGAACCACAGGCACGCCAGATCGCGGTCAGCATACTGATCAGCAACAAAGTCAGCAGAACATTTTTTACCGTGAAAATTCCGTTCCGGGAAAAACGAAGCATCTCTTTTACACTTTTTCCATGGATCAGTCCATAGAAAAAGAACAGAATGTACCCGAATACCAGGGCGAAAACAACAGAAGCACCGGTGACTACACATGCGATCAGACTGGCTGCAAACAGCGCCAGAAATAAAAGTTCCATAGATATTTTTTCCTCCGTAATACTGAAAATTGTTTTCGTATTATACCAGTATGGAAATAGGAAAACAATTGTTACATTATCAGTTCACGAAGTGCATGAGCGATACCGTCCGAATTATTGGATAGTGTAACCTTATCAGCGACAGCCTTTACCGCATCTTCCGCATTTCCCATGGCAACACCACAGCCGGCGGCCTGGAGCATAGGAATGTCATTTTCGGAATCACCGAATGTTGCCGTGTCAGCCGGATCAATACAAAGGCGGCTGCACACATCAAGAAGAGCTTTTCCCTTATTGATGGAAACCGGAATGATCTCCAGATAAAAAGGTGCCGTGCGGACAACACAGAGATCATCAGGAAGATGGCTGCGGATCATATCCTGAATGTTCAGGATTTCATCCGGGTCAACAGACAGGAGAAGCTTTACCGGGGAAAAATCCAGAAAATCTGCAAGGTTATCGACTTCTGTGCAGTCCATCTGATTGTTCCAGCATTCGTATTCCACCTTATATCCATGAGCATCTTCCACATAGAAGCGTTCGCCGTCGTCCAGGATTACAGTGACAGGAAGCGCTTCCAGAAAACGGAGAAGTTCCCGGGCTTTATTAAGGTCCATATGGGTTTGTGAAAGAAGTTGGCCATCTGTGGCATCTACAACTTTTCCACCGTTGTAGGCCATGAGGATGCCGTGGTGGTCACAAAGGCGCAGCTCACTGGCAGCAGAATAAAGTCCGGGCACAGGTCTGGCAGAAGCCAGCATTACCCGGACTCCCTGTTTCTGAAAGTTCAGAAGTGTGCTCCGGGTATCTTCTGTGATCTTTTTTTCATCGTTGGTAAGTGTACCGTCAATATCAAGTGCGATTAATTTTAATGTCATATAAGAATTCTCATCTCCATGTTAGATTGTGAGCAAGTAGCGAATGCGGATTGCGAATATCCGCTTGACCCAAATCAAATAAGTCCCCAGCAGGGGTGATTTATATGAGATATTATAACACAGGTGCTTTCTTTTTCCATAAGATTTGTTATTATCAGAAAGAAAAGTCAGATATGAAAGGGGTTTGTCAGAGTAAACGGAAATAGAAATATGGCTGAGATTATGATATGATCTGGAAGGAAAATATATTTCACAGAAACAGATAATAATTTTGGAGGAATAATGTCAATTCGTTTTTTATTAATACAGGGGATAGGATTTTGGGGAACCATCTTATTTTTTTTATCTTATCAGTTCAGGAGTAATAAATCACTGTTTCGGGTTCAGTTTTTTTCCTATCTGTGTTATACGGTACATCTGTTACTGTTAGGGGCAGTTACCGGTGGGATAAGCTATATACTGAATACCGTGCGTTCATTCTGCCTGGGAAGCAAAAATGATATTCTGAAAGGAAGACGGATGTGCTGCCTGCTTTGTATATTGCAGGTGACAACGCTGATCTTTACCTGGACCGGATGGTGGTCGCTGCTTCCGGTTGTGGCTAATATTGCGGCAACGATAGGTGGATACACATACAATGCACGGAAAATCCGCCTGGTTGGAATGCTGATCAATTCACCATTGTGGATCATATATGATATTGTTGTTGGTTCCTGGGCGGGAATATTAGACGAAATTGTCAGTGAATCGTCTATGGTGATATCCATTCTCCGTTATGGATGGAAAAATATGGATTCATCAGAGAGTGAAACATAATAAGACAACAGAAAACGGAAAATCATACACAAAAATTAAATGAATTTTTTGTATAAAACATATATAATTGAATTATTTTCCCTGAAAATAAAACAGGTTCCGGCAGAAGTAATCCTCCACTTCTGTCGGAACCTGTTTGACGTTTCAGTGTGTTTTTCAGATCGCAAGCAGATTTCTGATTGCTTCCATATAGATCAGGACTGCTTCTTCCATACCGGAAACCAGGATAAATTCGTCGGCTCCGTGGATGCGGTAGTCGATTCCCTCTTTTTCAGGTCCGAAGGCAATGATATTTTTGAGGGATTTTGCATAAGTACCGCCGCCGATGACTACAGGTTCGTGTTCTGTATCGCCAGTTACATCGGTGTAGGCTTTGTACAGGGCATTTACAAGCGGAGATTCTTTCGGGAAGAACAGCGGAGCGCCGATCTCAACGATTTCAATGCGGCCGTTTTTGTCTTCCAGTTTACCTTCGCACATTCTGCGTACATCTTCTTCTTTCAGTGTTACAGGAACACGGATATCAATGGTACAGGAAATTACACCGTTTTCGGTTTTTACAACTCCGTTGCAGAAAGTCAGCTCGCCGTACTCGTCTGCAAATTTCAGTCCGATACCGGAACCATCGCAGGCGGTGCCGAGATGGGAATTATAGAATTCTACAAAATCATCTTCAAATCCGGCTTTTGCAAGGCACTCAAAGGTTACGCCTGCGGCATTGACACCAAGGGCCGGTGTGCTGGCATGGGCAGGAACGCCTTTTGCGTAGATGGTCAGTTCTCCGTTTTCTTCGGTTACTTTGTATTCCTGGAGCTTGCTCTGGGATAAGGCGGATTCCAGTTTCTCTTTCAGGCCGGTATCTGCAGGGATTACGGTTGTGCAGGTGTCGCACATTGCGTTTGCTACAAATCCACCATTTACAGAAATGATCCGGGTATTTTTGGAATAGGCCATCATAAATGCACGGCCTTTTTCACCGTGGATACATGGGAAGCTGGCATCCGGGGTAAAACCACAGGAGAGTTCTTCTGCTACCTGGTTATAATGTTCCATACATTTGGAACCGGTCTCCTCGTTGCAGCCCATGATCAGACGTACTCTTTTGTTTAGCTTTACGCCGTGGTCACGGAGAAGTTTCATGGCGTAGAGTGCTTCCAAGACGGGCCCCTTGTCATCGGTGGTTCCACGTCCGTATACATGGTCGCCCTCACGGGTAAGTTTAAAAGGATCGTAAGTCCAGTCACCACCGACTGGCACAATATCCAGATGTCCGGCGATTCCAACGATTTCATCGCCCTCACCCATTTCTGCATAGCCGCAGTAGTTATCCAGGTTTACGGTTTTGAAGCCAAGTTCTTCGGCAATCTTAAGACCCTCTTCCAGAGCTTTTGCAGGGCCTTCACCGAAAGGTTTTCCTTCGGCAGGTGTGCCAAGCTGGGAGTCGATGGCAACCAGTCTGCCAAGGTTTGTGAGCATTTCTTCTGATAATGAATGGATTTCCTCTTTGATGTCCATAGTGATTTCCTCCTGTTTACGGCGTTTTTTGAAACGCTGAATATTATGAGGTCTATTATAACACAAATCAGAAAAGACAGCAGAAGAGATTTTTATGTTTCATCCGGCCAGATAAAGTTGCAGTTTCCGGCTTCCAGGCCGTCGATGAGAATATTCTGACCGGTGCAGAAGCGGTTTTTTACAGAGATAAAATAAATCCATTCCGCAGCTTCTTCCACAGTCATCCACCGCTTCATAGGAGTCAGATCCATGATCTGATCCCAGAGTTTTTTGTCCTCCATGACCGGACGGTTCAGCTCGGTCATGACGCCGCCGAAATCCAGACTGTTGCAGGTGGCCTGGTAAGGCGCAATCCGCATTGCCACATTTTTGGCATAGGCCAGAACGCCACCCTTGCTGGCTGCATATTCCGGGAATTCGGAGCCGGTATGTCCGCTTGCTGAGCCGATCATCACAATAGAGTAAATATCAGGGTGGATTCCGTAATGTTCGGTAATGGAAATGGTTCCTTTTAAGTTTACGTCAATGTCATTTCCGTCCTGCGTTCCAGCATTGTTGATCAGGATATCCACAGGAGGGAGTTCCGGGTAGGAATCCTTATTCCGGATATCCAGGCAGAAATGGGTATATCCAGGCAGCGCGATCGTAGCAGCATTTTTATCAAATCCATAGACTTCATGGCCTTTTTTCAGAAAAAACTTCGCGCATCCTTTTCCAATTCCGGAGCTGGTACCTGTAATAAGAACTTTCATCGGATAAAACTCTCTTTCATATTTTTGCGTAAGGCACCGATCATAACAGCAGCCAGTGCAAGACAGAGAACACGGTCAATGTAATCGGTGACAAACTGGACCACAAAACAGCTTCCGACCATTCCAAGAGGTGTTTTGGAAAGAAGCTGTACAAGAATGGAGGAACCAGAAGAGGTGATTCCGCCAAATAAAAACGCGGTGATGCAGGAGCTGATCAGGGTTGATGGAAGGGTGATTGCAACAGCTGCCGGAAAAATCTGCCATTTTTTTGGCTGGAATTTCCGGTATACAAGACCGGTCACAAAACCGAGAACAATTCCCACCGGAGCATAATACAGAGAATAAATATCCACAGTCATTCCCATCAATAATCCGCTGATGAGATTAGGAAGCATGCCATAAAACGGTCCAAGAATGGAAGCAATAAATACAGTACCGATACTGTCGAGATAAATGGGGAGTTTCAGAAAAAGCGCGATCTGTCCGCCTACGAAATTAATGCAGATGGCGAAAGCAATCAGGCAGATTTTCTGTACGTTTATTTTTTCTGTTTTCATATTCAGTCACTCCTTATATTAAATCCTGCAAAATATCTAGTTTTTCCGGTTCCAGGCCAAGAATCCTGGAGAGGAACAGCTGGAAGAATGCGTATACGTCTACTTCGGTCAGTACTTTTGTATTTGGAGTTTTCCGATAAAAATTCATGGAATCCACAACGGACTGTCCGAGAGTAATGCCTCCGGTTTCAATCTGTACATAGGAATCAAAACCCTGGCAGATATCCGGATTCAGGAAGTATGCCACTGCCAGTGGATCATTGATCACACAGCCAATGATATGCTCCCATTCCCAGTGGAAGTCAAAATAAAATTTCGTGATCTTTCGGATAAATTCACCGGTTTCCTTATCCAGGCGGCAGATGTATTCCAGAATAGTAGGAGTGAGAACGATCTTTCTTGTCACATCAAGACCGATCATGTGTATCATTTTTCCATTCTTGTAAAGGGTGTCATAGACCAGTGCGGCAGCATCCGGATCGCACCAGTAGTTGTACTCTGCAACAGGAGAGCAGTTTCCGTGGCTTTTGAAGGAACCGCCCATAGATACCAGTTCCTCGATCTGGTCAAAAGCTTCCGGGTCTTTCTGAATCAGTTTGGCAAGATTGGTCATCGGTCCGAGTGCGATTACGGAGACTTTTTCTTTTTTCAGCACATCGGCCAGAAAATCTACGGCACCGATTTCTTGCTGATATCCAAGCACCCTGGGCAGAAAGCTTTCGCCAAGACCATCTGCACCGTGAGTGTCCAGAGCGTTTACATAGTCACGTTTCAGAGGCTTGTTTTCGCCGATATAAACCGGTATATCCAGCCGGTTCATATGCGCTAGGATTTTTTTTGCGTTTTCGAATCCCATTTTCACCGGGGAATTTCCGCAGACAATGGTGATTCCAAGCACTTCGACTTCCGGTGATTTTAGAGCCAGCATAATCGCAAGGCTGTCATCGATTCCCGGGTCACAGTCAATGATAATTTTTCGTTTGTTCATTTTGTTCCTTTCCAACTTATGTCAAAGCAAAAAAAATGCTTTTGTTTATCACCTCCAATAAACAAAAGCATCAGCAAAAAGGCTGCTTATTACGTGCAGCCGGAAATTCTTTTTTTACTTTGCCTAGTTTTTTATACTGGGAGGTTTTCGAACCAGTTTCGTTGCATATTTTAACATATGATTCATGACGTGACAATATTTTTGAGAAAAAAAGCACAGCAGGATTTCTTAACGGAAATTATGTTGACGCAGGATAACCCGGCATTGCATCATGGAAATCAACCGATCTTTCTACGCTTGAGAATGCCAGAGTGGGAATCAATAAAGGCAGTGTGCAGGTAGATCTTTTTCAGGAGTGGTGTGAGAAAAACAATGTGAAATGCCAGGTCGAGCTTTATGAGAGCAGTGAGCAGAGATATGCAGACATGAACAGCGGTAAGCTGGATGCCATTGTTTCCACAACGGTTGCGGAGAAAGAAATTTCCAAATATCTCTGGAATTCCATTGTGAAGATCGGATATTCCCCATACTATTTTGCAGTCAGCAAAAAAAGTCCGGAATTATATGATGAGATGGAAACTGCTCTTTTGCAGGGAGAAGTTGATACGATTTTTCCTGTTTACGGCAGTTACTGGATCGCGGAAGATTATGCAAATCCGTAAATGAATGTGAGACAGTTCCTTCCAAGATCCAGTCCAAACAGGGCAGAAGAGACTGAGAAAACGGATAATACCTTTGAATTTGAACCTTTTAGGACCTTTATGCATATCCTAACAGCAGAAGTTTCTTAAAGGAGTATCTGCATGAAAAATAAAAAATGGATTTCACTGACGGCAGCAGTGGTTTTGGCGGTGACCGCGCTGCCGATGACGGCTTTTGCTGCTAAGAAGGACGGGGCAGAGGAGAAGATTACGAAGGTTACATTAAATGAGGTAGCGCATTCGATTTTCTATGCGCCGCAGTATGTGGCGATTGAAGAGGGATATTTTGCAGAGGAAGGTCTGGACTTGACACTGGTAACTGGTTTTGGCGCAGATAAAGTTCTGACAGCTCTGATTTCCGGTGAGGCAGATATCGGTTTCATGGGAGCGGAAGCATCGATCTATGCATACCAGGAAGGCGCCACCGACCCGGCAGTAAACTTTGCCCAGCTTACCCAGCGGGCCGGAAACTTCCTTGTGGCTAGGGAGGAGATGCCTGATTTCAAATGGGAAGATCTGGAAGGAAAGAAAGTTCTCGGTGGACGAAAAGGTGGCATGCCGGAAATGGTATTTGAATATATTCTGAAGAAAAATGGCATCGACCCACAGAAAGATCTGACCATCGACCAGAGTATCGATTTTGGTTCTACGGCAGCGGCTTTCACAGGGGATGATTCTGCGGCATATACGGTAGAGTTTGAACCATCTGCCACAATCCTGGAAAAAGAAGGGGCAGGTTATGTGGTAGCGTCTCTTGGGGAAGCATCCGGATATGTGCCTTACACATCCTACAGCGCAAAAGAAAGTTATATGAAAGAGAATCCGGAGATCATCCAGAAATTTACCAATGCACTTCAGAAAGGAATGGACTACGTTCAGAGCCACACGCCGGAGGAAATTGCGGAGGTGATCGCACCACAGTTTAAGGGAACCGATCTCGACACGATTACTACTATTGTAGAACGTTATTATGATCAGGATACATGGAAAGAAAATCTGATTTTTGAAAAAGACAGCTTTGAGCTTCTACAGGATATTCTGGAAGATGCAGGAGAGCTGAACACACGTGCAGAGTATGAAAAACTGGTGCAGACAGAGTATGCACAGAGAGCGTGTGAAAGTTAAATTATAAAAGTTTAAAAAGAGTTTAAATATTGCTAGAAAAGCCTGCGGTTTTTGCAAAAATCGCAGGCTTTTGTATACATAAAATAGAGCGTGAGAAAAAATCTATGTCAGAGAATGTTATAAAATGTCTAAAAATGTTAGGGAAAAAGATCAAAAAAGAGTACTTCACGGATGGATAAAAAACATCTACTAAACACAATGAATGCGTAATTATTGCTAAAAATTCAAAAAAAGTTTATATAAACTAAATATATAACAACAAGTTTATAGTGAAAAATAAACAAAAAATACTATGTAAAATTATCATAAATGTAGAAATAGTAAAAAACAGTTGAAAACAACTAAATAATGTGCTATCTTTTGTTTAACGAAAAACGAGACATACCAAACAAACAACTAAACAAATTTATAAAAAGTTTAAAGGAGGACATGACATGAATTTTAAAAAAGTAATGGCAGCAGTACTTGCAGGAACAATGGTATTCGGAATGGCTTCTTCTGTAAGCGCAGCAACAGAAGTTTCTTTCTGGACACTGAACACAAGACAGAACGCAGTTGAGCCGATCGTAGAGGCATTCAACGAAGCAAACCCGGATATTAAAGTAACAGCATCTTTCTATGACACAGACGGAATCAAGGATGCCTGCAAAGTTGCAGCTTCTTCCGATACACTTCCAAGTATGTGGTTTAACTGGGGCGGTAGCCTTGGAAGCTTCTATGTAGACAACGACAAAACATATGATCTTACACAGTATGCAAAGGACAACGGATGGAACGATGAGTTTACAGAAGCTGCTTTAGACCTCTGTACATTCGATAACAAGCTTTCCGGATATCCGACAAGCTACAATGCACTTGGTGTTTACTACAGCAAACAGATCTTTGATGATTGCGGAATCGAAGTTCCGACTACATTCGATGAATTCGAGGCAGCTCTTAAGACTCTGAAAGATAACGGATATACACCAATGGATACTGCAGGTCTTAACGGATGGCATGTAATGAGATGGCTTGAGCTTCTTGTTGAGCATTATGCAGGCGCTGAGCTCCATGACAAGCTGAATACATTCGAAGAGAGCTGGGACTGTGAAGCAGTTGTACAGGCATTCACAAAATATAAAGAGTGGGTTGATGCAGGATACTTCCCAGATGGCTTCCTTACCCTTGACCCGAACGATACAATCATGGCAATGGGCACAGGAGAATGTGCAATGGATCTTCAGGGACAGTGGTATGACGGAACTATGATCCAGAATGACCTTGATCCGAACGACTATGGCGTATTTGCATTCCCATCCGGTGACAGCAACCGTATGTCTGCTTTCGCAGAGATGACACAGTTCAACAAGAACCTTTCCGATGAGGAACTGGATGCATGCGTGAAGTTCATGGATTACTACTACAGCGATGACAGCGTTGACCAGTACGGTGAGTACTACAACTTACCACTTCCAAAACAGGGCAAAAAAGCTCCGGCAGATCAGGTTAACGTAGATGGTATGCTTGAGACATCCAATACAAACGGAACATTTACAATCACTGACCAGGCATTCCCGACAGAGGTTGCAGACGTTCTCTTCAATGCACAGGATGCAGTTGCTAACGATGAGATGACACCAGAGGAAGCAGCATCTAATATCCAGAAAGCAATCGAGGAATATCAGGCTAAATAATCAAGTATAAAAGCATAACGGAGCGGCCAGGGCGCAGACTTTGGCCGTTTTTTCAGTAAAAGTGGAGGTAATCCGGAATGAAGAAAAAAAGCAAAGTTGATTTCGGCGCATATGCGTTTCTGATACCGGCAGCAGTGATCTATCTTTCCGTTATTGTAATACCGGTATTTTACTCACTGTTTATCAGTCTGTTTAAATGGAACGGTGTTGCGGAAAAGGAATTTGTAGGTCTGGCAAACTATATCAATCTGTTTACAAACGATGCAACATTTATGATCGCATTGAAGAATAACCTGATCTGGATCGTACTTACAATTGTACTTCTGATGACGGTTTCCCTTGGTTTTGCGGTAATTCTTAATAAACAGTTCCGCGGACGTACCGTATTCCGCGCATTCTTTTATTTCCCATGTGTCATCGCACCTATCGCGGTAGCGATCATCTGGAGATGGATCTATAATCCGAATATCGGATTTATCAATCAGTTTTTCAAAGCACTTGGAATCAATTTCAAACAGACATGGATTTCTGATCCGAAGGTCAGCCTGTATGCAATTTTTGCGGCAGCACTGTGGCAGGGAATCGGCCAGCCGATGATTCTTTTCCTGGCAGGTCTTCAGGCAGTATCCCCGGACGTTCTCGAGGCAGCTACCATTGATGGTGCAGGCCCGGTTCGTAAATTTTTCAGTGTTACGGTACCTCTTATGAAAGAGACATTCGTTATGGTTCTTGCAACACTGATTGTAGCTGCTATGAAGGTTTACGATATTGTACAGGGTCTTACCGGCGGTGGTCCGAACAACTCCACACAGGTTCTGGCAACTTATATGTATTCTCAGACATTCCAGTATAATAATGTAGGTATGGGAACCGCAGTTGCATGTGTCATGGTAGTTATGATGCTTGTGGTAATCATTCCATATATTTCCTTTACAGCAAAAGAAAAGTAGGAGGTGCAGACAATGGACGGAAAAAGTAAAAAAATTACAAAAAAAGTACTGCTGTATGTGCTTCTGATCATTCTGGCGCTGATCTGGATTGTACCGATTTTTACACTTGTTGCAACAGCACTGAAACATAAAAAAGATTTCATGAGCGGTCTAAGTCTGTTCCAGCTTCCTGCAGAGATTGCATGGGACAACTTTACAAATGCCATCACAAAAGGAAATCTTTTCAACTATATGAAAAATGACCTGATCATTTCCTGCCTGAAAGTACCGCTTGGTATCTTCGTAGGAGCGATGGCATCCTTCGCGCTGACACGACTGAACATCAAACATCGTGTGGGGATTTTTGTATTCTTTCTTATTGGTATGATGCTTCCAATGCAGACAGCACTGGTACCGATCAACATTATCTACAGCAAACTGAATCTTCTGAATACATATTTCGGATTATTCTATGTTTATATCGGATTTGGTATTTCCTACTGTATCCTGATCATGCGAGGTTTCATGCTAGGAATTCCGAAAGATATTGATGAAGCTGCATGTATTGACGGATGTAACAAATGGCAGCTCTTTTACAAGATTATCCTTCCGATCGCAAAACCGGCGATTGCAACACTGTTTATCACAGACTTCCTTTCCACTTGGAATGAGTACCTTCTGGCCAGTGTTATCATCAACGATAACACAATGAAGACAGTACCGGTTGGTATCATGACATTCGTTGGTGAGCACGGAACCGATTATGGTTATCTGTGTGCAGGTGTACTTGTTTCCGTTATCCCGGTTATGATTGTATACCTGATCTTCCAGAGATATTTTGTAGAAGGTATGGCCGGAGCAGTTAAATCCTGATACGGGCAGACGGCTTGATTACAGAAAGAAAGAGGGCGAATTATGAGTACTTGTAAATATACAGAATCTGTGGAAAAGTGGGGAACTTTTGAAGCAGAGATGCCAGGTAAACACGAGGGCAATCCGTTTACGGATTATGCAATTCAGGGAACCTTTAAAGGCAAAGAAGAGACAAAAACAATAGACGGTTTTTATGATGGAGACGGAATCTATCGCGTACGTTTCATGCCATCTTTTGAAGGCGATTATACATTTGAAATCAAAGGAAGCTTTTCTGATGAGGTGTATACAGGTGCATTCCATGTAACACCGGCAACAGAGGGAAACCACGGCCCGGTTCGTGTATCCTACACTTACCATATGGCATATGAAGATGGAAAACCATACTATTCTATCGGAACAACCTGCTATGTATGGGAACTTCAGAGCGAGGAACTTCAGAAACAGACACTGGAGACACTGGCAGATAGTGCATTCAACAAGATCCGTTTCTGTGTATTCCCGAAACACTATGATTATAACCTGAACGAGCCGATCAGCTATCCATATGAAGGAACTCCGATGGACAGTTCTGTACTGACATCTGAGAATTTCCAGGAATATGTTGGCTGTGCAGAAGGCAATAACTTCGATTACAAGAGATTCAACGTAAAACATTTCCAGCACATTGATGACTGTGTGAAAAAACTGATGGATCTTGGAATCCAGGCAGATATCATTGTAATGCATCCATATGACCGCTGGGGATTCAGCGAGATGAGTGCGGAGTGCGATGATCTTTACTGGAAATATCTCATTGCCAGAGTCAGTGCATACAGAAACGTATGGTGGTCCCTTGCCAATGAGTACGATCTTTTCCCGAAAAAGACAACAGAGGACTGGGAGCGTTACGCATCTATCATCCAGGAAAAAGATGTTTACAATCACCTTCGCTCCATCCACAACTGCAAGAGCTTTTATGATTATACAAGACCGTGGATCACTCACTGCAGCATCCAGAGACAGGATCTTTACAAATCTTCTGAGATGGTAAATGAGTGGCGTATCCGCTATAAGAAACCGGTAGTTCTGGATGAGATTGCTTACGAGGGAAATATCCAGCACGGATGGGGAAATATCAGCGGAAAAGAAATGACAAGACGTTTCTGGGAAGCATTCTGTCGAGGAGCTTATCCGGGACACGGCGAGACTTATATGAATGATGAGGGAATTCTCTGGTGGTCCCATGGAGGCAAGCTTCATGGAGAGAGCCCTGAGAGATTTAAGTTCCTTCAGAAGATCATGGAGGAGACTCCTGCACCAGGTCTTCGTCCTCTTGAAAATCAGTGGGATGAGGTTGGGGCATCTGTAGACAACAGTCTTCAGGATATTAAGTACTATATTTTCTATTACAGCTTTATGCGTCCGTCATTCCGTGAGTATCATATTGATGATGAAACAGAGTTTGAGGTAGAAGTAATCGATACATGGAACATGACCATCGAGAAAAAAGGAACCTTTAAAGGCAAGTTCCGGATCGACCTGCCGGGAAGAGAGTATATGGCTGTGCGTGTGCGCGAGGTTAAGTGATTTATGGGGAGCTGCCGGAGAGGCGGCTCCCTGCTTTATGTTGACAGGAAAACCAAAAGTGTTTAGAATCAAGGAGAAGTTTAAATCAAGAGGGATCAGAATGAAGATAAAGGCAGCAGATATAGCAAGAAATCTTAATCTTTCCAAGGCAACGGTATCCCTGGTTTTAAACAATAAACCAGGAGTCAGTGAGAAAACCCGACGAAGGATTTTTGATTATATTGAAGAGGTTACAGGAGAAGCAGAACGACAAAAAGAAGAAAAAAACAAGCAGGAATTAGAGAATAAAAATATCATCAAGGTACTTTTTATTGATAATGCTCTCAGATTCGTCAAGAATTTTGAATTGGATGTATGCCCGGATAGTCTGACGATATTTGAACAGGAAGCCAGAAGAATGGGCTGTATCATCAGTGTGACCTATGCTTCTTCCACAAAAAAAGAAGATGTGGAGCGCGTAGTGCGTGAGGCCAATGAGGAAAATGTGGCAGGTGTGATCCTGTATGCAACGGAGATGCAGCCGGATCAGTTTCCACCGTTTCGGGCGATCCGAAAGCCAATGGTGATTTATGATAATGATCTTGGAAATGAATATCATTGCGTTACCTTCGGTGGGGTGGAAGGAATCAGGGATTGTGTGGATTATCTGGTTTCCAGAGGCTGCCGGAATATCAAATATCTGGCCAATACCCAGAATATCTTTAATTTTCAGCAACGTCGTGCAGGATTCCGTGCAGGACTTCGGAAGAATGGCCTGCCGCTGGAGAAAGAGTCTATTTACTCGCTGGGAGAAACTACCAGTGAGGTATGTGAGGCAACACTGAAATATCTGGATACTCATGCACTGCCGGATGCCTTTATCATGGAAAATTATCAGATATCCATTGGAGTGATGCGTGCGTTACGGCAGAAGAAGATTTCGGTTCCGGAAGACATTTCTCTTCTGGGTGTGGATGAGATCCCGGATTATCTTACCGGAGATATCCTTCTTACCACACTTCGGATGGAGCATCTGGAACGTGCGCATGTAGCCATGCTTTTCCTGGAACAGGAGATGAAGGGAGCGATTTCCTGTAAATTCAAATCGTTTTCTACCTGTAAGATCATTCCGGGACAGACGGTCAAATAAAATGGAAATACAGATGAGGAGAAAATAAAATGTTATTTTTTGTAAACGATTATTGCGAGGGAGCTCATCCGGCGATCCTCCAGAAGCTTCTGGAAACCAATATGGAGAAGCTTTCAGGCTATGGCACGGACAAATACTGTGATTCTGCCAAGGAGAAGATCCGTAAAGCCTGTGGCTGCCCGGATGCAGAGGTGTTTTTCCTGGTGGGAGGAACCCAGACCAATGCCACGATCATAGGTTCTGTCCTGAACCGTTATGAAGGTGTTCTTGCGGCACAGACCGGACATGTAAGCTGTCATGAGGCAGGAGCTATTGAATATACAGGACATAAGGTACTGACACTTCCGGCAGAAAACGGGAAGATCAAAGCAGAAAGCATCACAGACTATGTGGAAACCTTTTACGGGGATGAAAGCCACGATCATATGGTATTTCCGGGAATGGTTTATATTTCCCATCCCACAGAGTACGGAACTCTTTATACGAAGAAAGAACTGGAAGAAATTTCAGAAGTATGCCATAAATACAATCTTCCGCTGTTTCTGGACGGAGCAAGACTTGGCTATGGCCTGGCAAGCCCGGAAACCGATGTGACACTGGAAGATATCGCCGGATACACCGATGTATTTTATATCGGCGGAACCAAGGTAGGAGCACTCTGCGGTGAGGCAGTTGTCTTTACGAAAAAAGCTCCGAAACATTTTATGACCATGGTGAAACAGCAGGGAGCCCTTCTGGCAAAAGGCCGTCTTCTGGGAATTCAGTTTGATACGCTGTTTACCGATGATCTGTATACAAAGATCAGCAAAAATGCCATTGAAACGGCTATGAAACTGAAAAAAGCCCTTCAGGAAAAAGGCTATCAGTTATATCTGGATTCTCCTACAAACCAGCAGTTTGTAGTTCTGGAAAATAAAAAGAAAGAAGAACTGGGCAAAAAAGTTCAGTTTGATTTCTGGGAGAAATATGATGAAGATCATACTGTGATCCGTTTTGCCACAAGTTGGGGAACGAAGATGGAAGATATTGATGCGTTGATTGAGCTGTTGTAACTCCTTCAGACATGAGATGAAAAACTCCGTGAAGCCTGCATGAGAGCAGACTGACACGGAGTTTTTGCTATCTGTAACTGTGTCAGATATTATAATTTTTTGCCTTTTTCCGCAGCAGCAGTAAGCGCCTCAAACACAGCACTGCGGAAACCATTCTTCTCCAGGGTACGAACTCCTTCGATAGTAGTTCCTGCCGGTGAGCAGACCATATCTTTCAGGTCACCTGGATGACGTCCGGTTTCCAGAACCATCTTCGCACTGCCAAGTACGGTCTGGGAAGCGAATTTGTAAGCCTGTTTACGGGGCATTCCCTGGCTTACAGCGGCATCTGCCATAGCTTCGATAAACATAAACACATAAGCCGGTGCACAGCCGCCTACAGCGCCTGCGGCATCCATCAGACGTTCCGGGATTACTTCGGTACAGCCGAAGCTGTCTGTGATCTTAAGGATTTCAGCCAGTTCGTCCTGAGAAACTCTTTCGTTGGCACATACGGCAGTCATGCCTTCGCCAACCTGTGCAGGAGTGTTAGGCATAAAACGGACAACTTTCAGAGGCAGACCAGCTTTTTCTTCCAGCCATGCAAGGGTCTTGCCAGGGGCGATGCCGATGATGGTGTGATCTTTGGTGAGGCTGTCGTGGACTTCACTCAGAACTTCCTCATAAAACTGAGGCTTTACGGCAAGAACGACAGTTTTTGCGGATCTGACTACTTCGTTGTTATCCAGAGTGGTCACAACGCCGAGATTTTTTTCACTGCGGGCTTTTCCCTCTGGGGTAAGGTTGGAAACGATGATCTCCTCTTTGGAAAAAATTCCCTGGCGGAGAATGCCGCCGATCATGGCAGAACCCATATTTCCGCATCCGATAAATCCAATCTTCATAATAAAATCCTCCTTAAAATCATTTATAAAAAAAGACACGCCTGACTCGCGTGCCCTCTTTGGCAATGAAAGCAGATAACGGGAATCGAACCCGCCTCCTCAGCTTGGGAAGCTGATGTTCTACCAATGAACTATATCTGCCTGCATCACTAATTATAGCACTGGAAATAAGAAATACAAGTGTGATTTACCAGCCCTGGCTCATGGTGCTGTTATGATATTTTGTAGAATAGGTTACATCTTCTCCGAACCAGTCCGGTGCAGTGTAGGCGTTGGCTGCGTCCTCTGTGGGAAATTCTACTTCAGCCAGAAGAACGCCCTCATATTTTCCGTGGAACACATCCAGTTCAATAAAAAGCCCGTCTTTTTCCGGGATTACATAACGGTCTTTTGTGATGAGGATTCCGTCTGCCTTGGGCTTCAGGTGTTCATAGGCCTCTGCTGTGAGTGGAAGATTGTACTCCTCGCGTGCCATCAGTCCTTTGGATTTATAAGTGAGAAAATAGTCATCGTCCTGTCTGCGGATGCGGACTACCGGCGAGGTACAGAGATAACCCTGCTCGATTCGATGACAGGGATAAGAAGCCAGGTTTTCCGGCAGATTTTCTTTTTCAATAAGAAATTTACGTTCAATTTCCATAACCGATTCCTCCTGCAAATATACTGCCCTCAGTTTACATGAAAAAAATATAATTTGCAACGGACTTACTCTGCAAATTTTCTTGACATTTTTTATAGAAAAAAGCATTATGAAAGGGAGTGAAAAAACCTCCGGACAGTACCGGAATAATATAAAAAGAAAGGACGGAAAACATTATGAGCAAAGTATATATTTTTTTCGCAGATGGTTTTGAAGATATCGAAGGACTGACAGTGGTAGATCTGATGCGGAGAGCCGGAATTGATATTCAGACAGTGTCTATTAAAGAGACAAAAGAGATTAAAACTTCCCATGGAATCCACCTCCTTACAGACCGTACATTCGGAGAATGTGATTTCTCTGATGCGGACATGCTGGTAATCCCGGGAGGAATGCCTGGAACAAAATATCTCGAGGAATACAAACCGCTGACAGATCTTCTCACCGGTTTTTACCAGAAAGGCGGAAAAGTGGCTGCTATCTGTGCCGCACCGGGAGTATTCGAGAGACTTGGCTTCCTGAAGGGCAGAAATGCTACTTCCTATCCATCTGTGATGGAGCAGCTTACAAGCGCAAAAACATCCCTGGAACCGGTTGTGGTAGATGGAAATGTAACCACCAGCAGAGGCCTTGGAACTGCTATTGATTTCAGCCTTTCTCTGATCCGTCAGCTGGAAGGAAGAGCGAAAGCAGAGGAAATCGCAGAGTCTGTGGTATATTCAACGGAGATTTTTTATTAAAAACAGGGAATTTACAGCCTGATAAGAGCGATGTATGATGAAAAAAATACTGGCGTTTTTACAGGGATTATGCTATACTACAGAAATGACTGTAAATATATAAAATGCGAGTGTTAACTATTTATATAAGGTATTTACTCGATATAATTAAGGAGGAACAAGAAACATGAGTTTACAGGTGGAAAAAATGGAGAAAAACATGGCGAAACTTACAATCGAGGTTTCCGCCGAGGATCTTGACAAAGCAATGCAGAATGCATATCAGAAAGCGAAAGGCAGAATTTCCATTCCGGGATTCCGTAAAGGAAAAGCTCCTAGAAAAATGATCGAGCAGATGTACGGCAAGGGTGTATTCCTTGAGGATGCTGCTAACGCTCTGATTCCTGAGCATTACAGCAAAGCACTTGCTGAGTGTGATCTTGAGATCGTTTCCCAGCCTAAGATCGATGTAACACAGGTTGAGCCTGGCAAACCATTTATCTTTACAGCAGAAGTAGCTACCAAACCAGAGGTAACTCTTGGCGACTATAAAGGACTTGAGGTTCCGAAGTCTGAGACAGAAGTAACAGACGAGGAAGTTGAGGCAGAGCTTAAGAAAGAGCAGGAGAAGAACTCCAGAACAATCACAGTTGAGGATCGTGCAGCTGAGAACGGCGACACAGCAACTATCGATTTCGAGGGCTTCGTAGACGGAGAGGCATTTGAGGGCGGTAAAGGAACAGACTATCCGCTGACACTTGGTTCCAACACATTCATCCCGGGATTCGAGGAGCAGCTTGTTGGTGCCAACACAGGTGATCACGTAGAAGTTAAAGTAACATTCCCAGAAGAGTATCAGGCAAAAGAGCTCGCTGGTAAAGAAGCTGTATTCCAGTGCGACGTTAAAAAGATCGAAGCAAAAGAGCTTCCGGAGCTTGACGATGATTTCGCTAAAGATGTATCTGAGTTTGATACACTTGCTGAGTACAAAGAAGACGTTAAGAAGAACCTGACAGAGAAGAAAGCAGAAGATGCTCGCCGTGCTAAAGAGGACGCAGCAGTAGATAAAGTAATCGAGAATGCCCAGATGGATATTCCGGAGGCAATGATCGAGACACAGACACGTCAGATGCTTGACGACTTCGCAAGAAGAATGCAGTCCCAGGGTCTTTCCATGGAGCAGTACTTCCAGTTCACAGGCCAGAGCGTTGACAAGATGATGGAAGACATGAAGCCACAGGCTCTTAAGAGAATCCAGACAAGACTTGTTCTTGAGAAGATCGCTGAGGTAGAGAACATCCAGCCAACAGAGGAAGAGGTTAACGAAGAGATCTCCAAGATGGCAGAGATGTACAAGATGGAAGCAGACAAATTAAAAGAACTCATCGGTGAGAACGAGATGGAGCAGATGAAGAAAGATATGGCTGTTCAGAAAGCTGTTACATTAGTTGCCGATGCAGCTGTAGAGGCGTAATAAACCTCGGAAATGGAGGGCAAAATGAGTTTAGTACCTTACGTCATTGAGCAGACCAGCAGAGGAGAAAGAAGTTACGATATCTATTCAAGACTTCTTAAGGACCGAATCATTTTCCTTGGAGAAGAGGTAAACGATGTCAGCGCGAACCTGATCGTTGCACAGCTTCTCTTCCTGGAAGCGGAAGATCCTTCCAAGGATATTCAGCTTTATATTAACAGCCCGGGCGGTTCTGTAACTGCCGGAATGGCAATCTACGATACAATGCAGTATATCAAGTGCGATGTATCTACTATCTGCCTTGGAATGGCAGCCAGCATGGGAGCTTTTCTCCTGTCCTCCGGTGCCAAAGGCAAGAGATACGCACTGCCGAATTCAACGATCATGATTCACCAGCCGTCAGGCGGTGCACAGGGGCAGGCTACAGAGATCCAGATCGTAGCTGACCAGATCGCAAAAACCAAAAAGAAGCTGAACGAGATTCTTTCTGCGAATACCGGACAGCCTCTTGAGATTGTGGAGAAGGATACTGACCGTGATAATTATATGACCGCGGAAGAAGCGAAGGCATATGGCCTGATCGATGGTGTTGTCATCCACAAATAATGCGTAAGAAAAGACTCCTGTAAAGACACAGGAGTCTTATCTTGCTTTAAAAAGGAATTTTAAATGTCTGCGAGAGACGGACATTTACGTTTAGAAAGGAAACAAAAAGATATGGCAGATAAAGTAAGAGAAGGAAAGGTAAGATGCTCCTTTTGCCATAAGACCCAGGATCAGGTACGAAAACTGATCGCAGGTCCGGATGGGGCATATATTTGTGATGAATGTATCGGTATCTGTTCCGAGATCATGGAAGAAGAATTCAATATGTATGATCATGAAGCAGATTACGAAACAGGGATCAACCTTCTGAAACCGGAAGAGATCCACAGTATCCTGGATGAATATGTCATTGGTCAGGACGATGCCAAGAAGGCACTTTCTGTGGCTGTTTACAATCATTACAAGAGAATTCTTGCTTCCAGAAATCTGGACGTTGAGCTGCAGAAGAGTAATATCCTGATGCTTGGTCCTACAGGTTCCGGTAAGACGCTTCTTGCACAGACACTGGCAAGACTTCTGAATGTTCCTTTTGCCATCGCAGATGCCACTACTCTCACAGAGGCAGGCTATGTTGGCGAGGATGTTGAGAATATTCTTCTGAAGATTATTCAGGCGGCAGATTATGATATTGAACGTGCACAGTACGGAATCATTTATATTGATGAGATCGACAAGATCACAAGAAAATCCGAGAATACATCCATTACCAGAGATGTGTCCGGTGAGGGCGTACAGCAGGCACTTCTGAAAATTCTGGAAGGAACCGTTGCAAGTGTGCCTCCACAGGGCGGAAGAAAACATCCACACCAGGAGTTTCTCCAGATTGATACTACCAATATTCTGTTCATTTGCGGTGGTGCTTTTGACGGATTGGAGAAAATCATTGAGGCCAGACAGGATACCAAATCCATCGGCTTCGGAGCAGAGGTTTCCGAGAAGGAAGACCGCAATGTAGGAGAAGTTCTGAAGGAAGTTATGCCGGAAGACTTTATCAAATTTGGTCTGATTCCGGAGTTTATCGGACGAGTTCCGGTTGTTGTGACACTGGATTCTCTGGATGAAGAGGCACTGATCCGCATCTTAAAAGAGCCTAAGAATTCCCTTACCAAGCAGTATGATAAGCTTTTTGAGCTGGACGGTGTGGAGCTTGAGTTCCAGGATGAGGCACTTGAGACAGTTGCCCGGAAATCTCTTGAGAGAAAAACAGGTGCCAGAGGACTTCGTGCCATCATGGAGCATACCCTGATGGATCTGATGTACAAGACACCTTCTGACGATACCATCCGCAAATGTATCGTCACAAAAGAGGCAGTGGAGGGAACCGGAGAGCCGGAGATCATCCACGGGGAGGCCAAAACTCCTGCCAAGAAAGCAGGACACAAAACATCCCGTTCGAGAAAGAAAGGCAAGCCGGAAACAGCTTGATGAAGGGAATGACATTCATGACAAATCAGGTCAATATATTGCCAATGATCGCTCTCAGGGGGACTACGGTCCTTCCGGAGATGATCGTACATTTTGATGTGAGCAGAGAGAAATCCATCCGTGCCGTGGAAGCAGCCATGCTTCATGACCAGAAGGTTTTTCTGCTGACACAGAAAGATCCTGAGGTGGAAACACCGGGACTTACCGATCTGTATCAGGTAGGTACCGTTGCCTATATTAAGCAGGTAGTGAAACTTCCGCAGGATCTTTACCGGGTTCTGGTAGAGGGACTGGACCGGGCGGAAGTCCTGAGTCTTGAGCAGGAAGAACCCTACCTGAAAGCGGAATGTGAGATCGTTACCGCACAGGAAGAGGATTATCCGGAGCCGGTCAAGGACGCCATGCTTCGCAGCATCCGGGAACTTTTCCAGAGATATTGCAGAGAAAGCGGAAAAGTAAGCAAGGATCTGGTAACACAGATTATGATGATCGAAGATGTTAGGGAGACCATCGACCAGATTTCTGTGAATCTTCCGATGTCCTATCAGAACAAGCAGAAACTTCTGGAAGCAGTGTCTCTGAATGACCGTTATGAGATCCTGGGTGCACTTCTTGGCAGTGAGATCGAAGTGATTCATATCACAAAAGATCTCCAGCGCAAGGTGAAATCCCACATTGATAAAAATCAGAGAGAGTATATCCTCCGTGAACAGCTCAAAACCATCCGTGAGGAGCTGGGTGAGGATAATACCGCAGATGATATCGAGGAGTTTAAGAAACAGCTGAAAGAGTTGGATGCATCCGATGAGGTAAAAGAGAAGATCTCCAAGGAGATCAGCCGTTTTAAAGGAATGGCAGCCAGTGCCGCAGAAGCAACCGTGCAGAGAGGCTATCTGGAAACCGTTCTTGCGCTTCCGTGGAATAAGAAATCCGAGGATTCCGAGGATCTTGAGAATGCATGGAAAGTGCTGGAAGAAGGCCACTACGGACTGAAAGAGGTTAAAGAGCGCATCATGGAATTTCTTGCGGTCCGGAAACTGACCCATAAGGGAAAGAGCCCGATCCTCTGTCTGGTGGGGCCTCCCGGAACCGGAAAAACTTCCATCGCACGTTCTGTGGCGGAAGCCATGAACAAGAAATACGTCCGTATCTGTCTTGGTGGTGTTCGTGATGAGGCGGAAATCCGTGGACACAGAAAAACTTACGTGGGCGCCATGCCTGGAAGGATCACGGTAGCACTGAAAGAAGTCGGAGTCAGCAATCCGCTGATGCTTCTTGACGAGATCGACAAAACCAGCAGTGACTATAAGGGAGATACCTCCGCGGCACTTCTGGAAGTCCTTGATCCGGAGCAGAACAGTAAGTTTAACGATCATTATGTAGAGATTCCTCAGGATCTTTCCGAGGTACTGTTTATCGCAACAGCCAATGATGTACAGGGGATTCCAAGGCCTCTTCTTGACCGTATGGAACTGATGGAAATTCCAGGATATACGGAGAATGAGAAGGAACATATCGCAAGGGAACATCTCATTCCGAAACAGATGGAGATCAATGGGATTCCGGAAGGAAAACTGGTGATCCAGCCGGCAGCTCTCGGCAAGCTGATCAACAACTATACCAAGGAAGCGGGAGTCCGTTCCCTGGAGCGGAATATCGGACGTATCTGCCGGAAGACAGCACGTGCCCTTATGGAAGAGGGCAAGGATAAAGTTGTGGTCACATCCAGAAATATTTCCAAATTCCTTGGAAAAGAACGCTACAACTATCTGATGGCCAATGAGAAAGATGAGATCGGAATCGCACGTGGTCTTGCCTGGACACAGGTAGGCGGTGATACCCTTCAGATTGAGGTCAACATCATGCCTGGAAAAGGAGAACTGCTTCTCACCGGACAGCTGGGCGATGTAATGAAAGAATCTGCTCAGGCCGGTATCAGTTATATCCGTTCCGTAGAAGATCAGTATAAGATCGATCCGGAATTTTTCCAGAAACATGATATGCATGTACATATCCCGGAAGGTGCCGTTCCAAAAGATGGCCCGTCTGCAGGTATAACCATGGCAACTGCCATGATGTCCGCAATTATCGAAAAACCGGTGCGGGCAGATCTTGCCATGACCGGTGAAATTACCTTAAGAGGCCGCGTGCTTCCAATTGGCGGACTGAAAGAGAAGCTGCTTGCAGCCAAATACGCAAAGATAAAAGAAGTCCTTGTTCCGGAAAAAAACCGTCCGGATATTGAGGAGATGGATAAAGAGATTATCCAGGGGCTGAATATCCAGTTTGTGGACAACATGAAAGAAGTTCTTGGTGAAGCTCTTGCATAGACAAAAACAGAAAAAACCCTGCCCTGTTTTTCAGGACAGGGCTTTTCCGAGAAAAGGGAGGAACAACGAATGGTAATCAAAAACGTATCACTGGATATTGTCTGCGGAATCACAAGCAAGATCCCGGACACAGGAAGGCCGGAGGTAGCTTTTGCGGGAAAATCAAATGTAGGGAAATCCTCCCTGATCAATGGTCTGATGAACCGCAAGGCTCTGGCAAGAACCAGCGCACAGCCTGGAAAAACACAGACCATCAATTTTTACAATATCAATGAAGCAATGTATCTCGTAGACCTGCCAGGCTACGGCTACGCCAAAGTCTCCGCGGCAGAGAAGGAAAAATGGGGAAAAATGATCGAGGGCTATCTTCATAATTCCAAAGAGCTCCGGGCAGTTTTTCTTCTGGTGGATATCCGCCACAAACCTTCTGCCAATGACAAGCAGATGTATGACTGGATCTGCCACAACGGATATGAACCGGTGATCATCGCAACCAAACTTGACAAGCTGAAACGCAGCCAGGTGGCAAAAAGCCTCAAGGAGATCCGTACCGGACTGGGCCTTCCGAAAGAAGGAAAGATCCTTCCGTTTTCAGCGGAGACCAAGCAGGGAAGAGACGAGATATGGGCACTGATCGACGAGTTGACCGGACTTGCTGAACCGGCAGCTACAGAGGATTAAGGAGAACAAAAAGATGGGAATTATCAAGGCGCTCAAGCTGGGATTTGACTATCAGAGATATGATGACGATGGCAATGTGGTAGACATGCAGCGTGCAGTCAATGATGTAAACCTGGACATTGAAGCAGGAGAATTTGTGGCAGTTCTGGGACATAACGGCTCCGGAAAATCCACACTGGCGAAGCATATGAATGCGCTTCTGATCCCAACAGAGGGAACCATGCTGGTGGACGGGATCGATACTGCCAGAGAGACCAAACTCTGGAAAGTACGCCAGAAGGCGGGAATGGTATTTCAGAATCCGGACAACCAGATCATAGGAACAGTGGTAGAAGAAGATGTGGGATTTGGCCCGGAAAACATGGGAATTCCTACAGACGATATCTGGAAACGTGTGGATGACAGTCTGGAAAAAGTCGGCATGACAGCTTATCGCTATCAGTCACCAAACAAACTTTCCGGCGGTCAGAAACAGCGTGTAGCCATTGCAGGTGTGATGGCCATGCGTCCGCGGTGTATCATTCTGGATGAGCCAACCGCCATGCTGGACCCCAACGGACGAAAAGAAGTTCTGGAGGCCGTGCGGGAACTGAACCGTAAGGAAAAAGTAACCGTTATCCTGATCACTCATTATATGGAGGAAGTGATCCATGCAGACCGTGTCTATGTCATGGACAGCGGAAATGTTGTAATGCAGGGAAATCCGAAGGAGATTTTTTCCCAGGTGGATACCCTGAAGAAATATGGTCTGGATGTACCGCAGGTGACACTTCTTGCATATGAACTGAAGAAATCCGGCGTGGATGTTCCGGATGGAATACTGACTACAGAGGAGCTGGTGAGCGCATTATGTCAATCGAATTAAAAAATGTAACCTATACCTACAGCCCCGGGACAGCCTATGAGAGCCATGCGCTGAAAGATGTCAGCCTTGTGATCCCGGATGGCCAGTTTATCGGAATCATCGGACACACAGGAAGCGGAAAATCCACGTTGATCCAGCATCTGAACGCTTTGGTACAGCCCACATCCGGCCAGATTCTGTATAACGGAGAAGATGTGTGGGCAGAAAAATACGACCGGAAGCAGCTCCGAAGCGAAGTCGGCCTGGTGTTCCAGTATCCGGAGCATCAGCTCTTTGAAAACGATGTGCTTTCCGATGTATGCTTTGGTCCTATGAACCAGGGACTTTCCAGGGAGGAAGCAGAGAAAGAGGCAAAACAGGCACTGACACAGGTTGGAGTAAAAGAGTCCAATTTCAAAAAATCTCCATTCGAGCTTTCCGGCGGTCAGAAAAAACGAGTAGCTATCGCAGGTGTACTTGCCATGAACCCGAAGATCCTGATCCTGGACGAGCCAACAGCAGGCCTTGACCCGAAAGGCAGGGACGATATCCTGGACCAGATCGCGGAACTTCATAAAGTGAGAGGAATCACCATTGTTCTGGTGTCCCACAGCATGGAAGACATTGCAAAATATGTGGAGCGTCTCATTGTTATGAACCATGGAGAAGCGGTATTCGATGATGAACCCAAGAAGGTTTTTTCCCATTATAAAGAACTGGAAACCATGGGACTTGCAGCACCGCAGATCACTTATATCATGCATGCTCTGAAGGAACACGGAATGAATGTGGATGCAGATGCCACGACAGTGGAGGAAGCCAGAAACAGCATTCTTGTCGCGCTGAAAGCAGCAGATTCTCCATTACTGAAAAAAGGAGGAGCGGAAAAATGATCAGAGATATTACTATCGGCCAGTATTATCCGGCCAAATCCGTTCTTCACAGACTGGATCCACGGACCAAATTTCTGGGAACTCTGGGATTTCTGATTTCCGTGTTCCTGTTCCATACATTTCTTGGATATGCGGTGGCAACCGTATTTCTGGTAGCCATGATCGCAATCTCCAAAGTTCCTGTGAAATTCATGTTCAAAGGTCTGAAGGCCATCGTGATGATCCTTCTGATCACCGTTGTGTTCAACATTATCCTGACGCCTGGTGAAGTGCTGTGGCGTTTCGGAATCATCAAGGTTACAAAGGAAGGCCTTGTTCTTGCAGGAAGAATGGCAATCCGTCTTGTTTATCTTGTGATCGGATCATCTATCATGACACTGACCACCACACCGAATCACCTTACCGACGGTCTGGAGAGACTTCTCCGCCCACTGAACAAGATCCGTGTACCGGTTCATGAGATCGCCATGATGATGTCCATTGCCCTTCGTTTTATCCCGATCCTTCTTGAGGAGACCGATAAGATCATGAAGGCACAGATCGCCAGAGGCGCGGATTTCGAAAACGGAAACCTGATCCAGAAGGCAAAAAACATGGTACCCCTTCTTGTTCCGCTGTTTATTTCTGCGTTCCGCCGTGCCAATGACCTTGCCATGGCTATGGAAGCCAGATGTTACCACGGCGGCGATCACAGAACTCAGATGAAACCGCTGCATTATGAGAAGAGAGATTACATTGCATTTGTAATCCTTGTGGCATATCTTGCAGTTGGAGTGGTGTTCCGTGTAGTGGGACTGTAACCACAGGAGGTATAGTATTTTATGAAACGAGTAGGACTTGTAGTGGCTTACGATGGAACGCATTATTCCGGCTGGCAGACACAGCCAAACGGAACGACCATCCAGGGTGTATTAAACGATACCTTAAGTGAACTGCTTGGAGAAAAGATAGAGACTATCGGTGCCAGCCGTACAGATGCAGGGGTACATGCCCTTGGAAATGTGGCGGTTTTTGATACCGAGTCCAGGATCCCCGGAGAAAAGTTTTCCTATGCACTGAACCAGAGACTTCCGGAAGATATCCGTATCCAGCTTTCTGAGGAGGTGGAGCCGGATTTCCATCCCCGCTACTGTGACAGTGAAAAAACATATGAGTACCGTATCCTGAACCGGAAATTCCCGGTTCCCACAGAAAGACTGTATTCGTATTTTTACCATTACAAGCTGGATGTGGAAAAGATGAAGGAGGCAACTTCTTATTTGATCGGGCGCCATGATTTTGCCAGTTTCTGCGGCTCCGGCGCTCAGGTGAAGACAACCATCCGTACCATCACTTCCATGGATGT
The DNA here is from genome assembly GCF_018785655.1 of Blautia sp. MCC269. Taxonomy (NCBI): domain Bacteria; kingdom Bacillati; phylum Bacillota; class Clostridia; order Lachnospirales; family Lachnospiraceae; genus Blautia; species Blautia sp. MCC269. The sequence continues at coordinate 197,346 of NZ_WQQE01000013.1, forward strand.
GTGGAGAGACGGGGATATGGTGACCATCCGTGTTTCCGGAACCGGATTCCTTTACAATATGGTGCGTATTATTTCCGGTACCCTGATTGAGATCGGAAACGGGCAGTATCCTCCGGAACGGATGGACAAAATCCTCAAAGCCTGTGACCGGGCTGCAGCAGGCCCCACAGCTCCGGCACAGGGGTTGACACTGATGGGAATTGAGTTTTTCTGAAAAAGGTATGAAAAAGAGGCACTGAAATGAAAAATACACAGGATCTGCTGCATGGGAATATCCGGAGGGAACTGATCGCGCTGACCATTCCTCTGGTACTTGGAAATATCCTGCAGCAGTTTTACAACACCATAGATTCTTTTATCGTGGGAAGATATGTGGGAACGGAGGCCTTTGCGGGCATTGGTGTTGCGGGCAGCATCATGAATCTGTTTATCTTTATTCTCAATGGTGGATGTAATGGAATGTCCATTATTTTTGCAGAACTCTACGGGCAGAAAAATTATGAAAAACTTCGAAAAGAAAGCTTCCTTTCGCTGAGTGCGGGAGGGGGCTTTACCATTGTTTTGAGTATTGTAAGCCTTCTGGTTCTGTATCCGGTGCTGGGCCTGATCCAGACACCGCTGGAGGTAGAGCCTTATGTTGTGGCATATCTTCGGATCATTTTTATCGGACTTCCTGCCACCTTTCTCTATAACTGGTGCTCTGCGGTGCTTCGAGCTGCCGGGGATACGGAAACACCGTTATGGACCCTTTTTATTGCCATGTGCATGAATCTGGCACTGGATGTTGCCTTTGTGCTGGGATTACATATGGGAACTGCCGGAACTGCACTGGCTACTGTGATCGCCCAGCTTTTTTCTGCAGGAGTGTGTCTGTGGATCATGAGGAAAAAACATCCAATTTTTTTCTTCAGCCGGAAGGATATGGGAATGGATCTGCCGCTTCTGAAGCGGACAGCCAATTTCGGGGCGGTGTCTGCCCTTCATCAGTCCAGTATCTACATTGGAAAGATGCTGGTCCAGGGAGCGGTAAACTCCGGTGGAACAGAGATCATTTCCGCATATACGGCGACCACCAGAATTGAAGGATTTTCCAATTCCTTCGGAGACAGCGGTTCCACAGCAATCTCTGTATTCGTGGCCCAGAACCGTGGCGCAGGAGATAAAAAGAGAGCGCTAAAAGGATTTCATCAGGGGCTTGGGCTGATGATCGTATTTGTCATCATTCTGTCTGTCCTGCAGGCAACCCTGACAAGAGGCGCGGTACAGCTTCTCATGGGGAATCCGTCAGAAACCGTAATGAAAAATGCCGTATTGTATATGAATGTGGTATCTGTCTTTTATATCCTGAATTTCATCGGAAACGCAGGGGTGGGATTCTTCCGTGGAATCGGAAAGATTTCCGTCCCGGTGATTGGAAGCACGCTGCATATATCCATTCGAGTGGTTCTGTCTTATCTGCTCATCGGCAGAATGGGACTTGAGGCTGTCGCCTTTGCCACAGGAATCGGATGGATCAGCGTTGTGCTGTATCAGATCCTGGTTTACCGGAAGGTACGAAAAAAAGGATTTATATAATTAATAACTAAAATCGTCTCTCCGTGAACGGTCAGGTTTTGACCGTCAACTGTGTTTGCATTTTCGGAATGCAGCAGTTATAGTTTATTACAGAGAGAACGCAGCCGGACAACACAGAAGAATGTGCTGCCCGGTTTTTTATTGTATGAGAGAAAAGGGATAAAAGATGGAAAAAAGAGATTTTAACAAAAACTGGATCTGCAGATGTCTGACAAGAGAAGAACCGGAGAAAAAAGTAACGCTGCCTCATGATGCCATGCGCAGTGAGCAGCGCAGCGAAGAAAGTCAGGGAGAAGGAAATATCGGCTGGTATATTGGCGGCGATTATGAATACACAAAGAGATTTTTTGTCCCGGCAGAAGATGTGGATAAAAAAGCAGTTCTGGAGTTTGAAGGTGTATATCATGATGCGGAAATTTATATTAATGAAAAAAAAGCGGCATTTCGCCCCTATGGATACACAAACTTTTATGTGGAGCTGAATGAATTTCTACAGTACGGAGCAGAGAATACGATCCGCGTGATTGCCAGAAATGCAGATCAGCCCAACAGCCGGTGGTATTCCGGAACAGGAATTTACCGTCCGGTAAATCTCTATCTGGGAGAAAAAGAACACATTCCGGTAAATGGAATCCGCATTCAGACGGTCAGTCTGGAGCCGGCGCAGATTCAGGTGGAGGTGAAAACATCAATTCCAGGGACTGTGAAAGTTCAGATTCTGGATGGAGAACAGATCGTGGCTGCGATAGAAAAAATATCGGAAAAGAGAATAGTTTCCAAAAGTAATGGCCAGGAGCAGAAAGCAGTATTCCTTCTGGAAATCCCGGATGTGAAGCGCTGGAGTCCGGATTCTCCACATCTGTATACCTTAAATGCAGCATTTGGAAACGACCAGGTGACAGAGCATTTTGGAGTGCGCACCCTTCACTGGAATGAACGGGAGGGAATGACCATAAACGGAAAGCGGGTGATTCTCCGGGGAGCCTGTGTTCATCACGACAACGGACTTCTTGGAGCATGTACATTTCCGGAAGCAGAAGAGAGAAAGGTACGTATTCTGAAGGAGAACGGATACAATGCCATCCGTTCTTCTCATTATCCGTGCTCCAGAGCATTTCTGGATGCCTGTGACCGTCAGGGAATGCTGATGATGGATGAGTATGTGGATGTCTGGTATATTCACAAGACAAAATATGATTATGCCACAGAACTGAAGGACTGGTGGAAACAGGATCTTAAAGATATGGTGGAAAAGGATTTCAACCATCCGTCTGTGATTATGTATTCTACAGGAAATGAAGTTGCCGAGACAGCACAGAAAAAGGGAATTGCTTTTACCAGATGTATGACTGAATATCTTCACAGCCTGGATGGCACAAGACCGGTTACCTGTGGAATTAACATTTTCTTTAATTTCTTAAGTTCCATCGGTCTTGGTGTATACAGTGATGATAAGGCGGAAAAAACAGCAGAAAATGCGGCAAAAGATGCTTCAAAAAAGAAAAAGCCGGTAGGAAGTGAATTCTATAATACACTGGCATGCCTTGCAGGAGATTATTTCATGAAAATGGGAGCTACCCTTCCTCCATGTGACTGGAAGACAAAAGATGCCTATGCAGCCATGGATGTTGCAGGATATAATTACGGGATCTTCCGTTATAAACATGATTTAAGAAAATATCCGAAACGTCTGATTCTGGGAAGTGAGACCTTCTGTAAGGATGCCTATGATTTCTGGGAGATTGCAAAAAAGAATAACCGGATTATCGGAGATTTTGTATGGGCCGGATGGGATTATATCGGCGAAACCGGTGATGGTGCGGCAGAGTACAGTGATTATAAAGGTTTGGAGCCGCATACCAGAATGACAGGAAATAACGGACGTATTGATCTTCTTGGAAAACCAAGAGCCGAGGCTGCTTACACAAGAGTCGCGTTTGAACAGGCAAAGGGGCCTTTTATTGCGGTGAAGCCTGTATATCAGAAAGAAAAACTTCAGCTTACAGGATGGGCACTTACGAAAGCTGTGGAGAGCTGGTCCTGGCGTGGCTGTGATGGTGAGAGTGCAGAAGTGGAAGTTTTTGCCCGGGCAGCAGAGGTGGAACTTAAAATCAACGGAAAAACTGCAGGCCGGAAAAAAGTAAAAAAATGCAGGACAAAATTTAATGTAACCTATCATGACGGTGAGATCACAGCAATCTCTTACAGTGAAAACGGATGTGAGCTGGGACGACAGACATTGAAAACAGCAGAAAAAGATACGATGCTGTCGATTCATCCGGAAACGAAAACAGCAAAACCGGGAGAACTTGTTTTTATTCCGCTGCAGTATACGGACAGTCAGGGAAACTGGAAACCCATGGAAAAACATGAGCTAAAGGTTTCTGTAGAGAACGGAACTCTGGAAGGCCTTGGCAGCGCCTGTGCGTATGTGGAAGGAAATTATGCACAGGATACCACAAAGACGTATTACGGAGAAGCTATGGCTGTGATACGTATGAGAGAAAGCGGCAATGCAGTGGTACGTGTTGAGGATGAGAAGAATACATACAGCTGTATCGTCCCGATGCAAAGATAAAGATCCACAGGCAGACTACGGAACGTGCCTACTTTATACTTGTGAAAATTGCATAAAAACTATACAAAAAATATGTGCAATATTAATAATACATGGTAAAACTATACAAAAATCTGATTCCGATTACGTTCAAAAAATTACCGTTGGCGGTAAAAATGCAAAAGAGTGAAAATTCAATGCTATACTCCATACAACTGATAAACAGAACTTCGGGAGGAAAGAGAAGATGAAGAACAAACGATCCACAAGGGCTCTGCGTGGTCTTACAGGCCTCACATCCTCGCTGCTGGTAGTGGCACTTGGAACAACGACCATTGCCAATGCATGGGCATCAAAGATCAATGAATATCTGGGAACAACGAATATTTCCGTTTCCGGTGAGACCAGCGACAGCGATGATGCCTATTATTACAAGTCGGATTATGACAACACAACAGATCTTATCAATGCCAGAAATGATGTTATGACAAAGATCCAGGAAGAAGGAACGGTGCTTCTGAAAAATGATAACCAGGCACTTCCTCTTAAAAATTCTCCAAAGGTAACTCTTTTTGGAATGACAAGTTATGCGCCTGTATATGGCGGAACAGTAGGAAGCAGTTCCCCTGCAAAACAGGATTTAAGTTTCAAGGACTGCTTTGAAAATGCGGGAATTCAGGTAAATCCTACTATGTGGAGCTTCTATGAGAAGATGAGTAAAGATTACAAGCGTATGGCACTTGCACCAACATGGTTTGGTTTTACAGGTGCCGAGATGGAAGCTCAGACGATCCGTACAGGTGAAGTTCCTGTTGAGAAATACACAGATACCGAGCGTGGGAGCTACAGTGATTATAATGATGCGGCAGTTGTTGTGATCGGACGCCAGGGCAGTGAGGCCGATGATTTCGGAACCAGCACAGATAATGTGCAGGATGGTGACGGAACACATCTGGCACTTGGACTTCAGGATGTAGAGCGAGACATGATTAATGAAGCAAAGAAGAATTTTGACAAGGTTATTGTTCTTATCAACTCTGACAATCCTATGGAGATCGAGGAACTGAAGGAGGATAAAGATATCGACAGTATTCTCTGGATCGGTGAACCTGGAACTGTAGGACTTCAGGGAGTTGCATCCGTTCTCACAGGCGAGGTAAGTCCTTCCGGACATCTGCCAGATACTTATGCAGTAAGCTCTGTTTCCTCACCGGCTATGGTAAACTTCGGAAGCTATACGTTCACAAATGCCACAGAAGACAATTTTGGGGCATCCAATTACAGTGGCTCCAACTATCTGGTAGAGAGCGAAGGCATTTATACAGGGTATAAATATTATGAAACAAGATATGAAGACACGGTTCTGAAACAGGGAAATGCAGACAGTGCGGCAGGAGCTTCCAATGATAATGGTACCTGGAACTATGATGAGGAAGTTTCCTATGGATTCGGCTACGGACTTTCCTACACAACATTTGAGCAGAATATCAAAAACTTCGATTATGAGGGCGATTCCGTAACTGTTTCCGTTGAGGTGAAAAATACAGGAGATGTGGCGGGCAAAGATGTAGTACAGCTTTATGCACAAACTCCTTATACAGACTATGACAAAGAAAACAATGTGGAAAAAGCTTCCGTTCAGCTGGTTGGTTTTGAGAAAACAAAAGAGCTGAAACCGGGTGAGTCCGAAACTGTGGAAGTTATAGCTCCGAAGGAATATTTTGCAAGCTATGATTATACAACAGCAAAGACCTATATTATGGACGCAGGTGACTATTATTTCGCAGTTGGAAACGGCGCACATGATGCACTGAATAATATCCTTGCGGCAAAAGGTTATACAACTGCAGATGGTATGGATGCAGATGGAAATAAAGATCTGGCAGTGTCCTATAAAGAGGACAGTCTTGATACAACTACTTATGCAATGTCTTCTGCAACAGGAAATGAGATTACGAACCAGTTTGAAGAGGCAGATCTTAATAATTTTAAGGATGGAACAGTTACCTATCTTTCCAGAAATGACTGGGAGGCAACCTGGCCGAAAGCTTATGACAGTGTTGAAGCTACTGAAGATATGCAGAAGCTGATCAAAGGAGATACCTATACGGTTTCCAAAGACGATGACACCTCTGAGGTAAAATGGGGACAGGATGGTGATCTTCACATTATTGATCTGAAAGGCCTTGATTATGACGATGAGAAATGGGATCAGCTGCTCAGCCAGATCAGCCTGGACGAGGCATGCAATTTTATCCAGCTTGGTGGATCCGGTATTGAGCCGATCGCTTCCATTGACCTGGTAGGTGGCTGTGATGCAGATGGACCGAATGGAATTCTGGATGCATTTGGTGGAAAAACACTTTCTACTTACTGGAAAGCAAGCGAGTCCGGGGATCCATGTTATGTTTCTTCCAAGGATGAGAATGCATCTTATGAATGCGGAACATTTCCGACAGAGCCTACACTTGCGGCAACTTTCAATAAAGATCTTGCAGCGGAGCAGGGAGATATTTTTGCGGAGGATTCTCTGTGGAGCAATATCACAACCATTTATGCACCAGGACTGAACCTGCACCGTACACCGTACTGTGGAAGAAACCAGGAGTATTTTTCCGAGGACAGTGTCCTGACAGGAGAGCTGGGAGCTTCCGAGATCCTGAAAGCGCAGGAGAAAGGATGCATCCTTGCACCGAAGCACTTTGCATTTAACAACCAGGAAGTAAACAGAAGTGGTGTTGCTACATTTGGAAATGAGCAGGCACTCCGTGAAAACGAACTCCGTGGTTTCCAGATCAGCTTTGTAAAAGGACAGGCCCAGGGTCTTATGAACGCATACAACCGTATCGGCTGTACATGGGTTGGAATGAGCGAAGGTCTGAGCGCAGAACTTGTGAGAAATGAATGGGGATTCAAAGGCTGGGAGAATACCGATATGCTTTCCTCTGAGGATTATCAGAGATGGGAAGAGGGACTTCTTGCAGGAACAGATCTTCTTCTTAATACAAGCCTGGATTCCTACAGTGATCTGAATGCAAAGACTGTGAAGAATGATCTTGCCATCCAGAATCGGATCAAAGAATCTCTTCATTACACACTGTATGCGTATGTAAACAGCAACCTTATGAATGGTGTAACAGACAGCACAAGTGTAGATTATGTACTTACTGTATGGCAGAAAGGCCTGATCGGTGTGGATGTACTCTTCGGTGTACTGACAGTTCTGTGTCTGGCACTTTACATCCGTAAGGCACGTAAGATCAGAAAAGAGCAGTAGGAGGAAGAATGGATGAGCATCAAGGAATTTTTTGGAAAAGCAGCAGCCGGCATTTATGTATCAGGACTTTCTGTGATTGCCCTTGTGGTTGCACTGATCGGATATATTATGTATGGCACTGAAAAAAATAATCTGGAAGCTGTAATTATTGTATTTACCGTAATCGCTGTTGTGGCAGGACTTATGGAGATGATTCTGACACTGGCAAAGGGATACCGCCCCATGTGGGATAACATGACAATTGTTTATGCGATTCTGGAAGCTGTTGCAACTGCCATTTTTGCAAAAAACGCAGCATCTTATATTCAGAGCGTCAGCGTAGGTCTCGCAAAGCTGACCGTTTCTTTTGAGGTGGCTGTTGTAGCTTATGTACTGGCACTTGTGATTGCGATTATTTCCGGTTTCCTGAACAGAAGAAAAATGGAAGCGTAAAGAAACAGAATTGTATATTATATGGAGGAATTTTGATGAAAACAAAACAGGCATTCAACCCGTATCTGCCAAGCTACGAATATGTACCGGATGCGGAACCGCATATCGTAGACGGAAGAATTTATATTTACGGTTCCCATGACCTGTTTAACGGACTGAATTTCTGTCTGGGTGATTACGTCTGCTGGTCAGCGCCGGTGGATGACCTGGGCAACTGGAAATATGAAGGATGTATCTATAAGAGAGAGCAGGATCCCGCGGCACCGCGAATCCGTCTGACCAATGGCCTCGCTGCACCGGATATGGTGCAGGGGCCTGATGGTCGTTTTTACCTTTATTATTTTATGGGTGGAACCAAGATGATCTCGGTTGCGGTCTGTGACAAACCTGCAGGTCATTATGAGTTCTACGGCTACGTACACTATAAAGACAATACTCCAATTGGAAAAAAAGGGGAGCCATTCCAGTTTGATCCGGCGATTTTTATGGATGATGATGGAAAGCTTTATCTTTATACCGGTTTTGCGCTGCAGGGAAATCCGATTCTTCTGGATGGATCCAAACCTACAGAGCATGGACCGATGTGCTTTGAGCTGGATCCGTCAGATATGCTCACCGTAAAAAAAGGTCCTGGTTACATTGGCGTGGCAGGAGAGAAGGAGTCCAAAGGAACTCCATATGAAGGACATGCATTTCTTGAGGCAAGCTCCATGCGGAAATTTAACGGAACCTACTATTTTATTTACAGTTCCCTGAACAGTCATGAGCTCTGCTATGCAGTCAGCGACCACCCGACCGGCGGTTTTCAGTACGGAGGAATTCTGGTCAGCAACGGTGATATCGGACTTCCTGGGGTAAATGATGTAAACCATGCGAAAAACTCCACAGGCAATACGCATGGAAGCCTGATTGAGATCAATGGAAAATATTACGTTTTTTATCACAGACACAGCAACCGTAAGCAGTCTTCCAGACAGGCATGTGCAGAGGAAATCCAGTTTAAAGATGGAAAATTCTGTCAGGCTGAGATGACTTCCTGCGGATTAAATGGAAGTCCGTTAAATGGGACTGGACATTATCCCTCCTATATTGCCTGCAATGTATATGGAAAAAAAGGCACCCGTTTTTTAAGCATGCTGAAGCATCCGAAGGCTGGTCATCCTTATCTTACCCAGAAGGGCAGAGACAGAGAATCCGGTGAGGATCAGTATGTGGCACATATGTGTGATGGATCAGTAGCGGGATATAAATATTTTGATTTATCTGAAACAAAGGAAATTCGTATCAATATCTGTGGAAATGCCAGTGGAACGGTTTATATAAGAACCAGGGAAAATGAGAAGCCGGCAGCAGAGATCCCGGTAAAGGTATCCAGAGAGCGGAAAGAATTTTCTGCGAAACTTACCGGACTTGGAAAAAAAGAAGCATTGTTTTTCTGCTATGAAGGAAAAGGTTCTTTTGATTTCCACTCATTTGATCTGAAGTAGGAGGAAATATCTTATGAAAATCACAAAAATTGTGGAAAACCCGATTTTTCGTACAAAAATAAAATCAGATAATGTAAAGATACCTGAGATGATCATCGGATATTTCCTGGCACCATTTTGTGCCATGCTTGCGAATTCCATTTTCGGTGCTTATCTGAACCGTTATTATGTGGATGTTCTTGGCTGGACAAGATTTGGTGTGTTTGCGACTATGCTGCCGGTGATATCCGTGATCTTCGTTGTACTTGGAAATCTCCTGATTGGAAGATGGATTGATAATACAAGAACTTCTCAGGGAAAGGCAAGGCCATACATGCTGTTGTCTGCGCCGATGGTAGTAGTTGCTGTGATCCTTCTGTTTATGACTCCGACCGGACAGAGCGGGGGTATTCAGATGATCTGGATCGCAGTGTCCTATAACCTGTACTATGCGCTTGCCTATCCATGTTTTTACACAGCACACAGTTCCATGGTCGCGCTGTCTACCAGGGATTCTTCACAGAGAGGCATGCTTGCAACTTTTTCCAATGCAGCTATGGTAGCTTCCGCAGGGATCGGAGCAAGTATTGTGGTACCGGTTCTTCTGCAGAGTTATCTTTTTGTTGCAGAGAATGGCGAGATTAATGTTGAGGCAAGCTATGCACACTGGAGGATCATTTCCATTGTACTGTGTCTGTTCTGCTTCGTTGGCATTCTCTTGGAATATTATTTTACAAGAGAGCGTATCACAGAAGAAAATATCAACCTGAATATAAAGGAAGAAAAAATTCCGTTAAAGAAACAGGTGCAGGGATGCATCCGTAACAAATACTGGTGGATCATCATTCTCTATTTCCTGCTTTTCCAGATGGGACAGCTGGTAAAAAACAGCTCCATGAGTTTTTATGCCAGATGGATGTTTGACAGCGTGATTAATTCTGCCAATCCGGAACAGACGTCAGGAACTCTGATGTCAACCCTTGGACTGATCGGAGGAATCCCTACTGCCATTGGAATGTTTGTGGCATGGCCTATTGCCAATAAGCTTGGAAAAAAACGTGCAGTTGTGCTGGGACTTTGTTTTTCTGTTGTTGGAGGCCTGGTATGTTTTATTGATGTGCACAGCTTTATTCTGGTGTGTGTAGGCATGGTCCTGAAGGGCATTGGAAGTATCCCGGCCATGTATGTGACCATGGCACTTCTTTCCGATGTGCTGGATCACCTGGAAGCAAAAAACGGTTTCCGAAGTGATGGTTTTACCATGTCTGTTTATGGATCAATCATGGTAGGTCTTACTGGAATCTGTACGGGAATTATCAACGGACTTCTTACATTTGCAGGATATACCAATACCGGTGTTGCCTGTGATTCGTCCACACTTACCATTATCAATAATGTGGCAGATTATACGGGACAGGTGGTATACCGTCAGATGGGCGGAGTAGAGAATGTACTTGCTTTTGCGTTTCTTGGAATGGAAGTGATCACTTTTGCCATCATCGTATTTATGATGAGCAGACTGGATGTGGAGAAGCATATCGAGGAAGATCACAGGATCATCAAAGAGAATCAGAAAGCTGCAGTACTTGCAGCTGGCGGAACCTGGGAAGAATAAAGTTTGCGTCGGATATGACGGATTTTTCTGTTGTTTCAAAGAGGCTTTCTTGGTATACTGAACTCATGTGAAAAGTAGTTTTCATGGGGGTGAAGGCAGCGATGGTCCGCATTGCGGTAGTGGAAGACAGTGAGCAGGACAGAAGAGCACTTCTGGACTGTCTCCACAGATACGAAAAAGAACAGAAACTGAAATTTTCCATAGAGGAATTCCAGGATGGCGAGGATATTGTCACAGGATATTCTGCAGACTATGATTTGCTTCTGATGGATATCGAGATGACTTTTATGAACGGAATGAAGGCAGCAGAGAAAATCCGGGAGCTGGATAAGGATGTGGAGATCATTTTTATCACCAATGCACCTCAGTATGCCATACAGGGATATAAGGTAAATGCGCTGGATTATATGTTGAAGCCGATTTCCTGGTTCTCTTTCTCGGAGAGTATGGGAAGAGCACTTTCCCGTGTAAAAACATCTGCCAGGGAATATATCACCATTTCCCTGAAAGGCGGAAAACAGAAGCTGGATGTGTCGAAGATCTGCTATGTGGAGGTACAGGATCATCTTCTGATCTACCACACAACAGAGGGGGAATACAGCACCAAGGGAACTATGAAGGACGCAGACAGCCAGTTTGATCCTGTAAAGTTTTTCCGGTGCAACCGGTGTTATCTTGTGAATCTGGAATACGTGGAGAATTATGTGGGAAGTGATGTGTGCGTAAACGGCGATGTGATCCAGGTCAGCCGCAGCAGACGGAAACCATTTCTTGACGCATTAAATGAATATCTGAATGAGGTGGGCAAATGAATGCAGGAGAGGTGTTGAATACACCTGGTTATTACTATGCCATAGCTTATGCCATGTCCGGGCTTGTGATCGCAGGCTCCAATGAGAAGAAACGAAAAGGATGGAAGCTGGGAGTGGTAAGCTGCATTCAGTTTGCCCTCCTTTTGTTATTTATGACATGGACCCACGGAGTTGGTAAGGCATTGTTTCTTCCGGCTATGGTGGTGATTATCGGATTGATGTACGGGTATATTTATCTGTGCAACTGTTTCACAGTGAGGGAGGCCGGATTTTTCTGTGTGAAAGCATTTATAAACGGAGAATTTGGAGCTTCTCTGTGCTGGCAGGTCTTTTATTATATCCATGAGTTGACAGGATGCAGCTTTGGGTGGCAGTGGGTGATCATGGCAGTGGTTTATCTGGGATTATTCGGGTTGCTTTTTCTTATTGAGTGTTATCTCAAAAAAGATATCGAAGAGCTGAATGTGACCAGGCGGGAGCTGCTGGTTGTCGTGATCGTTGCGGCTGCTGTTTTCGGCATGAGCAATTTAAGTTATCTGGATCAGAACGGACTATTCAGCGGACGCTTTGCCATGGATATTTTTATTATTCGTACATTGGTGGACTTAAGTGGAATGGCCGTGCTGTATGCTTATCACATCCAGGTAAAAGAGATGCAGCTCCGTCTGGAAAAAGATGCTCTTCGTAATATCATGGAGATGCAGTATAAGAATTATCAGCTTTCCAGGGAGAGCATAGATGTGGTCAATCAGAAATATCATGACCTGAAGCATCAGATCAATCTTCTGAGAAGCCAGGCAGATGCAGGGAAATCCAGAGATTATCTGGACAAAATGGAGCATGAGATCAAGGTCTATGAGACGCAGAACAAGACAGGAAACCGGATTCTGGATGCGGTACTTACCAATAAATCCATGGTATGTCAGAAACGGGAGATCGAACTGAAGGTGATTATAGAAGGTCAGAGTCTTTCGTTCATGGATGACATGGATATCAGTGCGTTGTTTGGAAATATGCTGGACAATGCCATTGAGAGTGTCAGCAGGCAGAAAGAGAAGGAGAAACGTCTTATCTGGCTTTATGTTTCCAGGGAAAAACAGTTCGTGCGAATCCGGACAGAAAATTACTGCGATGAAAAGATCCGGTTTCGTAATGGAATGCCGGTGACTACCAAGAAGGATAAGAGGCTTCACGGTTATGGAATGAAGAGTATCTGCGCGACTGTGGAAAAATATGGTGGATCTACAGTAGCCTGTCAGAGAGATAACTGGTTTGAACTGAAGATACTGATTCCGATCAGTGGGAAGAAGGCATAAAAGTCAGAAAAGCAAACCGTAATAACATTGAAAATTTTGTTGAAAATTACACGAAAAAACAGTTGACATGCAGAATCCCTTATAATATAATAACTCAATGTGACGTAGTGCGAAGATGCTTGAGCCAATAGCCCCAGCGATGGCATTTTATCAGCGGTTTCGGACATTTCCGCGATTTATTTTGCACCCGCGTTTCCATTTACTTTTTTTCGCGGAAGTACCGCGGTTTGAGAAACATTATCGTTGATAAATAACAGGAGGTAGGACCATGCAGACTTATATGGCTAATCCGGATAAAATCGAAAGAAAATGGTATGTAGTTGACGCAGAGGGTTGCACTCTGGGACGTCTGGCATCCGGTGTTGCAAGTGTTTTAAGAGGAAAGAACAAACCTCAGTTTACACCGCACGTTGACACAGGAGATTATGTAATCGTTGTAAACGCTGATAAGATCAAAGTTACAGGCAAGAAGCTTGAGCAGAAGATTTATTATAACCACTCCGACTATGTTGGTGGAATGAAAGAAACCACATTAAAAGAAATGTTAGCAAAGAAACCTGAGAAGGTTATCGAGCTCGCAGTTAAGGGAATGCTTCCGAAAGGACCTCTTGGAAGAGCTATGAACAAGAAACTTTTCGTATACGCAGGACCAGAGCACAAACATGAGGCTCAGAAGCCTGAAGTTTTAACATTTTAATAGGAGGTAGAAAACATTGGCTAGCGCAAAATTCTACGGAACAGGAAGAAGAAAGAAATCAATCGCAAGAGTTTACCTGGTACCTGGAACAGGTAAAATCACTATCAATAAAAGAGACATCGATGAGTACTTCGGACTTGAGACTCTGAAAGTTATCGTTCGTCAGCCACTGGCTTTAACAGAGACAGAGGGTAAATTCGACGTGATCGTTAATGTTCGCGGCGGTGGATACACAGGACAGGCTGGAGCAATCCGTCACGGTCTTTCCAGAGCCCTTCTCGAGGCAGACAACGACTACAGACCAGCTCTTAAAGCTGCTGGATTCCTTACACGTGATCCACGTATGAAAGAGCGTAAGAAATACGGTCTCAAAGCTGCTCGTAGAGCTCCGCAGTTCTCCAAACGATAATCAGACCGATATATCGAATATCAGAACATCAAACCCCGGGAACCTTTTGGTTCCGGGGTTTTTTTATATGTAAGAAAAGGACATTATCCTTTCTTTTGACATTTCCCCCATTTTTTGATACTATATTATCATACGGACTTCCCATAGGCGCGATCCTGTGGGAGTTTTTTTTACACAGGAATTTAAGGAGGGTTTTATGGATGAGTGAAGTGAAGAAATCCGGTCACAGCCATCATCAGCGGGGACGTTTTTCCGGGAAGATCGGTTATGTGCTGGCTGTTGCCGGATCTGCGGTAGGTTTGGGAAATATCTGGCGTTTTCCTTACCTGGCGGCGAAGTACGGCGGAGGAATGTTCCTGCTGGTTTATATCCTGCTGACTGTGTCATTTGGATATGTGCTGATCATGTCGGAGACAGCGCTGGGAAGAATGACCCGTAAGAGTCCGGTCGGAGCATTTGAACATTTTGGAAAAAGCGCACCGTTTAAGATCGGTGGATGGCTGAATGCGGTGATTCCGATGCTGATCGTGCCGTATTACAGCACCATCGGCGGATGGGTTATCAAGTATCTGGTAGAGTATTTAAAGGGAAATGTGCAGAAGGTTTCCGAAGATGGTTATTTCGGAAGTTTTATTGCGGATTCCTGGCAGGTGGAAGCCTGGTTTCTGGTGTTTGCTGTGCTGGTATTTGCCATTATCCTCGGCGGTGTAAAGAACGGCGTGGAGCTTATGTCAAAAATCATGATGCCGGTTCTGGTAGTTCTGGCTGTGATCGTTGCCATCTATTCGATGACACGTCCAGATGCCATGGCAGGAGTAAAATATTTCCTGATCCCGAACTTTAAGAATTTCTCCTGGATGACAGTTGTGGCAGCCATGGGGCAGATGTTTTATTCACTTTCTATTGCAATGGGTATCTTATATACCTATGGTTCCTATATGCATAAGAAGTTGGATATGGAACAGTCCACCACACAGGTGGAGATTTTTGACACAGGTATTGCAATCCTTGCCGGCCTGATGATCATTCCGGCAGTGTTTGCTTTCTCAGGCGGAAATCCGGATACACTGCAGGCTGGTCCTTCACTGATGTTTATCACGCTGCCGAAGGTTTTTGCAACTATGGGAGTGGGAACCGGCGCAGGAATCCTGTTTTTCGTGCTGGTTCTTCTTGCGGCACTGACCAGTGCGGTTTCTCTGATGGAGACAAGCGTATCTACCTTTATGGATGAGCTTCACTGGGGCCGTGCGAAATGCTGTATCCTGATGGCAGTGATCATGTTTGTGTTCGGAACTGCATCTTCCATGGGATATGGGGTGCTGGATTTCCTGAAGATCTTCGGAATGAATTTCCTGGATTTCTTTGACTTTATGACAAACTCCGTGATGATGCCTCTGGCAGCACTTGCCACCTGTTTCCTGGTAACACGTGTTGTGGGATATGACAGGATCGCGGCGGAGATCGAACAGTCTTCGAAATTCCGCAGAAAAGGGCTATACAAGTTCTTTATCAAGTATCTGGCACCTGTCTGTCTGATCATTGTACTGTTAAGTTCCATTGCAAACGTGCTTGGAATCATCAGTATGTAAAAAATAAAGCTATAAAAAAGATCAGGTGAGAATGAATGTTGAATGAAATCATTCTCATCTGATCCTTTTTTATGCCACAGATAATTACGCTGTAGGCAGGGAAAGTTGGTTTCGGTGCGTCCATATATTGATTTACTGTGCTATATCAGTCATTCACCTTCCAGTTAGCCAGCAGTTTCAGTTCGATCCGTGTTCCATCCGGAAGAGAAAACCAGTGGTCATTGATGGTTTTTACCGGATAAGATTTGATCTTTTCCATGGTTTCTTCCACAGAATCAACGGCGATGGAAATGTGGTCATATCCGTTCTCTGCCTCTGTGTTGATGTTGGAAACTTCGCAGAGCTGGATACCTTCCCGGAACCAGCATTTGCGCTCCGGTTTTTCCCCAATTTCCCGCCACATATGCATGTCAAAAACATCCTCAAAAAATTTCTGTGCATCTTCATAGGAAGAAGTACGGATCGCTGCATGATCGATCTTTGCCATAAAAATTGTGCCTCCTTTATATATGATGTATATGCGATTTTTTATCTGTTATAAGAATAAGCGATTTTGTGATAACTGGCAAGGAAAAAAAGATTGTTATACGAACGCAGAGGATACGGAGATTTGGCTTTACAGCAGAGAAGAATATCAAGTATAATACTATAGCATTATATAAAGGAAAACAAAATATAACACAAAAATCACAACAATAAAGGAATATAACAAATGAGTATTTTAAATGTAGAACACCTGACTCACGGATTTGGAGACAGAGCGATTTTTGAAGACGTATCTTTCCGGCTTCTGAAGGGAGAACACATTGGGCTTGTAGGAGCCAACGGCGAAGGAAAGTCCACATTTATGAGCATCGTAACCGGAAAACTGATGCCGGATGAAGGAAAAGTAGAATGGGCAAAAAATGTCCACGCAGGCTATCTGGACCAGCATGCAGTGCTGGAAAAAGGCATGACCATCGGACAGGTGCTGAAATCCGCTTTTGATCCCCTTCTCAAAAAAGAAGAGCGCATGAACGAGATCTGCGACAAACTGGGAACGGCAGATCCTGACGAGATGGATGCGCTGATGGAAGAACTTGGAACCATTCAGGATGAACTGACACTTCACGATTTTTACGCCATTGATGCAAAAGTAGAGGAGGTTGCCAGAGCACTGGGACTTCTGGATCTGGGACTGGACCGTGACGTTACAGACTTAAGTGGCGGACAGAGAACCAAGGTACTCCTTGCAAAACTGCTTCTTGAGAAGCCGGATATCCTGCTTCTGGATGAGCCAACCAACTATCTGGATGAGGAACACATTGCATGGCTGAAAAGATATCTCCTGGATTATGAGAATGCTTTTATCCTTATCTCCCACGATATTCCGTTCCTGAATTCTGTGGTTAATATCATCTATCACATGGAAAATCAGGAACTGAACCGTTATGTAGGAGACTACGACCACTTCCAGGAAGTCTACGCGGTTAAGAAGGCACAGCTGGAGGCGGCCTACCGGAAACAGCAGCAGGAGATCAGTGAGCTAAAAGACTTTGTGGCAAGAAACAAAGCCCGTGTTTCCACAAGAAACATGGCCATGTCCCGCCAGAAAAAACTGGACAAGATGGATGTGATCGAGCTGGCAGCAGAGAAGCCGAAGCCGGAGTTCAATTTCCGCTATGGACGCACACCGGGAAAAATGCTCTTTGAAACACATGATCTGGTCATCGGATATGATGAACCACTTTCCAAACCGCTGAATTTTACCATGGAACGTGGACAGAAGATCGCACTGGTAGGAACCAATGGTATCGGTAAAACGACACTGTTACGAAGCCTTCTTGGCCTGAACAAACCGATCTCAGGAAGTGTGGAACAGGGAGAAAATCTCGAAATCGGATATTTTGAGCAGGAAGTAAAAGGCGAGAACAAGACCACCTGTATCGAAGAACTGTGGCAGGAATTTCCGTCATTCTCCCAGTATGAGGTACGTTCTGCACTGGCAAAATGCGGCCTTACAACCAAACACATCGAAAGTCAGGTCCGTGTCTTAAGCGGTGGTGAGCAGGCCAAGGTCCGTCTCTGCAAACTGGTAAATCGTGATACCAACATTCTTCTTCTGGATGAGCCAACCAACCATCTGGATGTGGATGCAAAAGACGAGCTGAAAAAAGCTCTCCGGGAATATCGCGGAAGTATCCTTCTCATCTGCCATGAGCCGGAATTTTATCAGGATGTGGTAAATGAAGTCTGGGATATGAGCAAGTGGACAACAAAGATTTTCTGATGATGTAATTACGATAGAAAAGAAAGGGGTATTTCATGGGTGAAAAACCTCAGAAGATACAAGAACAGAAACATATAAGCCTGGGTGTGCTGGCCCATGTAGATGCAGGAAAGACAACTTTATCGGAGGGGCTGCTTTTTAAATGCGGAAGAATCCGGAAGATCGGACGTGTGGATCATAAAGATGCATATCTGGATACGTATGAACTGGAACGGGAACGGGGCATTACCATTTTTTCCAAACAGGCAGTTTTTTCCATGGGAGATATGGAAGTGACATTGCTGGATACGCCGGGGCATGTGGATTTTTCCGCAGAGATGGAGCGCACCCTGCAGGTACTGGATTATGCGATTCTGGTGATCAACGGAGCGGATGGTGTGCAGGGCCATACACAGACCTTGTGGAGACTTCTGAACCAGTATCAGATCCCAACGTTTCTTTTTGTGAACAAAATGGACCAGGATGGAACCAACCGGGAGAGCCTTCTTGAGGAGCTGAAGAAAAAACTGAGTGAAAACTGTGTGGATTTCCGTGGAGAACTGGACTGTTGTGGTGCAGAAGAGGACTCAGATATCAAAGGTACGGTGGATAAAGCTGGCGAAGTTCATGGAACAGATGAATTTCTGGAAAATATTGCCGTGTGTGAAGAGGCGCTTATGGAGCAATTTCTTGACACTGGCATTATCGTGAAAAAAGATGTGGCCAGACTGATCCTGGAGCGGAAGCTTTTTCCCTGTTTCTTTGGTTCTGCCCTGAAAATGGAAGGCGTGGATGCGTTCATCCGCGGTATGGAAACCTACATGGCGGCACCGGTTTACCCATCTGAATTCGGGGCAAAGGTTTTCAAGATTGCCAGGGATGACCAGGGCAACCGCCTCACTTACATGAAGATCACAGGTGGAAGCCTGAAAGTAAAAGAAACCCTTACCAATGCAGGGAGAAAAGGAATTCCGGACGAAGAGATCTGGGAGGAAAAAGTGGATCAGATCCGCATTTATTCCGGTGCGAAGTTTGAGATGCTCAAAGAAGCGGAGGCAGGAACCGTCTGTGCGGTAACAGGCCTTACCGAAACCTATCCGGGAGAGGGCCTGGGTGTTGAGCGGGAGTCTGTCATGCCGGTTCTGGAGCCGGTGCTGAACTATCAGATCATCCTTCCGGAGGGCTACGATGCCCACAAGATGCTGAAAAGCCTGAAAGAGCTGGAAGAGGAAGAACCACAGCTTCATATTATGTGGGATGAGCAGCTGGGAGAAATCCATGCCATGCTCATGGGTGAGGTACAGATAGAGATTCTGAAACATCTCATCTGGGAACGTTTTCATGTAGCTGTGGAATTCGGAACCGGAAATATTGTATATAAAGAAACCATTGCCGCACCGGTGGAAGGCGTAGGCCATTTTGAACCATTGCGTCATTATGCGGAAGTGCATCTTCTTCTGGAACCGGGGGAGAGAGGAAGCGGATTGCAGTTTTTTACAGCGGCAAGTGAAGACCAGCTGGATCGGAACTGGCAGCGCCTGATCCTCACCCATCTGGAAGAAAAAGAGCATCTTGGTGTACTTACCGGATCACCGATCACAGATATGCAGATCACACTTCTTACTGGTCGGGCACACCAGAAGCATACAGAGGGCGGAGATTTCCGTCAGGCAACTTACCGGGCAGTGCGTCAGGGCCTGAAAAAGGCGAAAACCGTCCTTCTGGAGCCATACTACAGTTTCCGGCTGGAACTTCCGGCCGAAAATGTAGGCCGTGCCATGACTGATATCCAGCGGATGCAGGGAAGCTTCCAGGGACCGGAAACAGAGGGAGAGCTGGCTGTAATCACAGGCAGCGCGCCGGTTGCAAAAATGCGGGATTACCAGAGCCAGGTGATTTCCTACACAAGAGGAAAAGGCCATCTCACCTGTACGTTGAAAGGCTATGAACCATGCCAGGATCAGGAGCAGATTGCCCAGGAGATTGGCTATGACTCCGAGAGGGATCTGGATAATCCTACAGGATCGGTATTCTGTGCCCACGGAGCAGGTTTTGTGGTTCCGTGGTATGAGGTAGAGGAATATATGCATCTGGATGGTGCAGAGATCCAGGACTGGGACGATGCGTATGAGGAGTCCGGTGACAGTAGTACGGGAGCTTCCGGCAGAGGATATTCCGGGCAGGGAAAAGATACGTACAGTACCAGTTATGGGACAGGAAACAACTCCCGTGGGAAATATACTTCGATGTATGGAAGCTACGAAGAAGAAAAAGAGCTGAAGGCAATCTTTGAGAAAACCTTTGGCCCTGTGAAATCGAAGAAATATAACAGTAACAGCAGGAGCTTCGGAAATCTGGAAAGTGGCAGCAGCTTTTCCGGAAACAGTGGAAAACGCTCTCAATCTTCGGAACTTCCGGGGAAAACCAGTCAGGGTGCCTGGAGAAACAGCAATCCTGCCATCCACAGAGACGACTATCTTTTGGTAGATGGATGCAACATTATTTTTGCATGGGAAGATTTAAGAGATCTGGCTCAGGCAGATTTTCATGCGGCCCAGACCCGTTTAATGGACATCTTAAGCGATTATCAGGGCATCAAAGGCTGCATCCTGATCCTGGTATTTGACGCTTACCGTGTGGAAGGCCATCCGGAAGAAACCTTCCAGTACCATAACATCCATGTGGTTTATACCAGAGAAGCGGAAACTGCAGATCAGTACATCGAACGTACTGTCCATAAAATCGGACGCAAACATAATGTGACAGTTGCCACATCCGATGGCCTGGAACAGATCATCATCATGGGACAGGGAGCTGCCAGAATTTCAGCCCGCGGTTTTAAAGAGGAGATCGCATCCGCAAAACAGCAGATGAGGGAAGAATGGCAGGAACACCGGGACAGCAGCAAAACATATCTCTTTGACAGCATGACCCCGGAATTAAAGTCTCATATGGAAGATATCCGTCTGGGAAGAAAGAAAAAAGAAGAATTATAACAGATACCAGAAAGAAAAGATTGTACACCGAAAAATAAAAAGGTGTACAGTCTTTTCTTTTCGAAAAAATACCGGTTACAGGCTGTAAAAACTGCACAAAAAGTATAAACTTCCTATTATGAGCATATTTCACAAAAATAAAAAAACTTTTTGAATTCTTTTGCAAATAAATGGGAAAAGTAGTAAAATAAGGACAGAATCCTCAGTGAGAAGCTCCTTGTCTGGATATATACCATGGCAGGGAGTTTTCATTAGAGCAATTCAAGGACATTGAAATGCTTACAGAGCACAATAAGACGCCACGATAACAGAAGAAAAAGCAAAAAAATGAAAGGATGTGGAAAAATGTTTGAAACAGGCGAATATGTTGTGTATGGCCGTACCGGAATCTGCCAGGTGACGGGAGTTACTACAATGAAGATGGACGGTTCCTCCTCGGAGAGACTTTATTACGTATTAAGGCCGGGAGGGGAGACGGAAGGAAAGATCTTTACACCGGTAGAAGGCGGGAAACAGGTTCTCCGTGGAATCATCACGAAAGAAGAAGCAGAGAAACTGATCGACGAAATTCCTTCTATAGAGACACTGAGTATTGAGAACGAAAAGTTCAGGGAAGACAGCTACAAGAACTGTATCCGCACCTGCGAATGCAGAGATCTTCTCCGGATCATCAAGACAATCTATATTCGCAAACAGGCCAGATTATCTCATGGCAAAAAAACAACCGCTACAGATGAACGGTATCTGAAACTGGCAGAGGATCATCTCTATTCTGAATTTTCCATGCTACTGGATATTCCCAAAGAACATATGGCAGGTTATATTGAACAGCGGATGCGTCAGCACAGAGAAACAGAAGAACAGGCCTGCGCTGTTTGACAAAGCGAGGCGTATCTGCTATGGTATTTCCGGTAACCTTTCGGGAAATCCTACATTCTGAAAAACTACAGGAAATGGATGCAGGATTGGCCTGAATGCTGTAAAGAAAAGGAGATGCCAGAAGAATGAGAGAACAGCTTACCCGCAAGGATGTTGAAAAAATAGAGCAGGAGATCGAACACCGCAAACTGGTAGTCCGTAAGGAAGCCATCGAGGCAGTTAAGGAAGCACGTGCCCAGGGAGACTTAAGTGAGAACTTTGAGTACTATGCAGCCAAGAAACATAAAAACCAGAACGAGAGCCGTATCCGTTATCTGGAGAGAATGCTGAAGACAGCATCCATTGTATCCGATGATTCCAGATCTGACGAGGTGGGAATGGACGATATCGTAGAAGTGCTTTTTGAAGAAGACAATGAAATAGAAAAGTACAAGCTGGTCACTTCCATCCGTGGAAATTCCATGGAGAACCGAGTCAGCATTGAATCCCCTATTGGAAAAGCGCTTCGGGGACATCGTGTTGGTGACCGGGTTGAGGTGAAGGTTAATGATGACTACAGTTATTACCTTGTGATTAAATCCATTGATAAAACCGGCTCCGAGGATGAGGAGATTCGCGGATTTTGAGAATCGAAGGCAGAAGACCTATAATCAGGTCTTTTGCCTTATTTTTTTACATAGATTTTACATTCCGGTGGGGAAAACTTTACAAAGTGCCGCTATTATGAAAAACGTTGAAATGAGAAAAAAGGAAATCAAACATATCAAAAAGAGAAAGTGAAGGAGAGTATTATGGACTTTTTCAGCGTACTGGCATTGCTTGGCGGCCTTGCCATTTTCCTTTATGGAATGAACTTAATGGGAGACGGACTTGCGAAAGTCGCAGGTGGAAAACTGGAACGTATTTTGGAAACTCTTACATCCAGCCCGATCAGAGCGGTTCTTCTGGGAATGGGCGTAACTGCTGTGATCCAGTCTTCATCAGCAACCACAGTTATGGTTGTAGGTTTTGTAAACTCAGGGATCATGAAACTTTCCCAGGTAGTGGGAATTATCATGGGTGCCAACATCGGTACCACAGTAACCTCCTGGATCTTAAGTCTTACCGGAATCCAGAGTGATAATTTTATTATCCGCCTTTTCAAACCAACATCATTTTCACCGATTCTTGCTCTGGTTGGCGTAATCCTGATCATGTTTACAAAGAGCCAGAAGAAAAAAGATGTGGGAACTATTTTTGTAGGATTTGCAATTCTGATGTATGGAATGAGCGCTATGAGCGGAGCCGTTGAGCCACTGGCAGATGTGCCGGAATTTACCGGAATGCTTGTGAAATTTTCAAATCCTCTGCTGGGAGTTGTGGCCGGTGCGGTGCTTACTGCGATCATTCAGTCATCTTCCGCATCTGTCGGTATCCTGCAGGCACTTTGCCTTACCGGAATGGTACCGTTCAGTGCAGCGCTTCCGATCATCATGGGACAGAATATCGGAACCTGTATCACAGCTATTCTTTCTGCCATTGGTGCGAATGTAAATGCCAAACGTGCGGCAATGATCCATCTGTATTTTAACCTGATCGGAACTGTGCTTTTTATGGCAGTATTCTATACGGTAAATGCGGCAGTGCATTTTTCATTTATGCCACAGGCTGCAACACCGGCGGGAATCGCGATCCTGCACAGTGCCTTTAATGTTACAGCAACACTGGTGCTGCTTCCTTTTGGAAAATTACTGGAGAAACTTGCCTGTCTTACCATCCGGGACAAAAAAGAAGAAACCGAGACAGCTGTGGCAGCAGATCCGGATTTCATGATCCTGGAGAGCCGTTTTCTGGAAAAGCCTTCATTTGCAGTTGAGCAGAGCCGAAATGCCGCAAAAAAAATGGCAGAGGATTCCCACAGAACTCTGTTTACAGCTCTGGATCTCCTGAAGCATTTCAGTGCAGACGGAAAGAAGGCAGTTGAAGAATCGGAAAAAAAGGTGGACCGTTACGAGGATGAGCTTGGAACCTATCTTGTAAAACTGAACCAGAAAGATCTTTCTGTGCATGACAGCCACAGCATTTCCATTATGCTTCACTGTATCGGTGATTTTGAGAGAATTTCCGATCACGGCGTGAATATTATGGAATCTGCCCAGGAGCTTCATGAAAAAGGACTGAAGTTCTCCGAAAAAGCTCTGGAGGAACTTCGTGTCATGGAACATGCGGTGGAGGATATCGTGGATATCGCCTATAAGGTTTACGAAAATCAGGATGTACAGCTGGCCCGTGAGATCGAACCTCTGGAAGAAGTGATCGATGAGCTGAGCAAGGAGCTGAAATACCGTCATATCCAGCGACTTCGCGCAGGAGAATGTACCATTGAAATGGGATTTATCCTTTCTGATGTGACTACCAGCCTGGAGAGGGTGGCAGACCACTGTTCCAACATCGGCGTCTGTGTAACCCAGGTGCATGAAGATTCCTTTGATACGCATCAGCACCTGAAACAGATCAAGCACAGCCCGGATGAAACATTCTACCGGGAACTGGAGCTGATTCGCAGACAGTATCAGCTTCCAACATTATCCGAAGAAATAGCAAAGGATAAAACAGTAACCGCTGGTGCATAAAAAACAGAATCATAAAAGGCTGATAGAAATGTCGGCTTTCATATGCCCTGGCTATCCGCAAAAGTGTGGAGAACCAGGGCTTGTGCAGTAAAAGGAAAATAGTTATACTGAAAACAGAAAAAATAAAAATACGGCTGACAAAAAAACAGCCGGTGTAACGAACGGAGAGGGATGTGGAATGATCTACTGTGTGGAAGATGAACGAAACATCCGGGAGCTTCTTGTCTATACCCTGGAGACAACCGGATTCGAGGCAGAAGGGTTTGAGACAGGAGTGGAGTTTGACGCAGCGATGAAAAAAAGCCTGCCGGAACTGATCCTTCTGGACATTATGCTCCCGGGAGAAGATGGATATAATATTCTGAAACGGCTGAAAAGCGATACCAGGACCAGGGATATCCCGGTGATCATGGTCACTGCCAAAGAAGCGGAATTTGACAAGGTAAAAGGACTGGAGGGCGGTGCAGATGATTACATCACCAAGCCTTTTGGAATGATGGAATTTGTGGCCCGTGTAAAAGCAGTCCTGCGGCGCTGTGCAAGACAGAGTGAGGAGCGGGAACTGCACTGCAAAGGCCTTCGGGTCAATGTGGCACGCCATGAAGTCAGCTATCAGGGTGAATTGAAAGAACTTACCAGAAAAGAATTTGAACTTCTTGAGTATCTTCTTGAGAATAAGGGCCTGGTCATGTCCAGAAACCAGATCCTGTGCCATATCTGGGGATATGATTTTGACGGCGAGACAAGAACCGTGGATGTACACGTGCGGACTCTTCGTCAGAAACTGGGTGAGGCAGGCAATCTGATCGAAACTGTACGTGGAGTCGGATACCGGATCGGAGATCACTTATGAAAAAAAAGATCCTGAACCATACCAGTATTATGATCGTGATTGCTGTCCTTATTACATTTCTGGCTGCAAGTGTGGTCACTTACAATAAATTCAATACTTACATGCAAAATGGCATCCGCGAGGAGGCCAGGTACATCTGCCTTGGCATGGAGGAATATGGAGATACGTTTCTCACAAAAAGGTTGCGGACAGTATCTTCCAGCCGCGTGACACTGATCCAGAAAGATGGAACCGTACTTTTTGATTCCAAGACCTCTCCGGAAAAACTGGAAAATCACAGCAACCGTCCGGAGTTTGTGGAAGCGGAAAAAGAAGGGAAAAGTGAAAGTATCCGTTATTCCGAAACATATGCCAAAAAAACTTTTTATTATGCGTTACGGCTGGAGAATGGAAATGTTTTAAGAGTGGGAAAGACAGTGGATTCTGTATATACCACCTGGATTTCAAGCCTTGCGGTTCTTGGATTTCTGATGCTGCTGGTCCTGATCCTGGAGTTTGTGTTTGTGGAGAGGCAGACCAGGGAGCTGATCAAGCCGATCAATGATCTGGACCTGGAGCATCCGCTGAAAAATGTGTGCTACGAAGAATTACGTCCCCTTCTTGTGCGGGTGGACGATCAGAACCGCCAGATCCGGCAGCAGGTAAAAGAACTGAAAGAAGCCGAAGAAATCCGGAAGGAGTTTTCTGCCAATGTATCCCATGAGCTGAAAACGCCTCTGATGTCCATTTCCGGATATGCGGAGCTGATGATGAACGGAATGGTTCCGGCAGATCATGTACAGGAATTTTCCGGAAGGATTTATCATGAGGCTGTGCGTCTGTCCAATCTGGTAGCAGATATCATACAGCTGTCCAGACTGGATGAAAGCAACAGTGAAGTTCCTTTTGAGGAAGTGGACCTTTATGAGCTTGCGGAAGATGTACAGAACAATCTCCGTCATCCTGCGGAAAAGAAAAATATATCCCTGGAACTTACTGGAAATTCCGAGAAAATCCAGGGCGTCCGCCATGTACTGTATGAAATGTTTTTTAACATTGCGGATAATGCGGTCCGTTATACAGAACAGAATGGGCATGTGCGTATCATGGTCGGAAACCGTAAGGGACATCCGTTTTACTGTGTGGTAGACGATGGAATCGGCATTCCAAAAAGTGAACAGGGCAGGATCTTTGAGCGTTTTTACAGGGTGGACAAAAGCCATTCCAGGCAGACTGGTGGAACAGGACTTGGACTTTCCATTGTAAAACATGGCGCAACCCTTCATCATGCACAGATCCATGTGGAAAGTGAGCAGGGTGAGGGAACCAGAATGGAGATCGTTTTTCCTGGAAAAGATCAGGCCCGGGCATAAAGTGGAAAGAAGCAGTAGGATTTCCAGAGGAAGTGTAGTATAATAGAACGAGGTTCAAAGGCCGGCCGGATGAGAATCTGACCGGCCTGAACTATGTAAGGGGGAAATCCCCGAATCTCTAAAATATCAGGAGGAACAAGATTATGAAAGAGCCGGTTCTGGTAGTAATGGCAGCAGGAATGGGAAGCCGCTACGGCGGACTGAAGCAGATCGATCCTGTAGATCAGGAAGGTCATATCATCATGGACTTTTCCATTTATGATGCAGTACGTGCAGGCTTTAAAAAAGTAATATTTATCATAAAAAAAGAAAACGAGCAGGATTTCCGCGATGCCATCGGTGACCGTTTAAGTGATAAGGTGGAGATCGTGTATGTCCATCAGGATCTGAATAATATTCCGGAAGGATTTAAGGTCCCGGAAGGGCGTGTAAAACCGTGGGGAACGGGACATGCCGTATTAAGCTGTGCAGAGGTTATTGACGGCCCGTTTGTGGTGATCAATGCAGATGATTATTATGGAACACATGCTTTTCAGATGGCATATGATTTTCTGACCCAGGCACAGGAAGATACTGTTCCAGCCCAGTATATGATGGTAGGCTATCGCCTGGAGAATACACTGACAGACAATGGCTATGTATCCCGTGGTGTCTGCGAGACAGATTCAGACGGATACCTTGCGGACATCAATGAGAGAACTCATATCGAGAAACGTGATGGCGGAGCAGCCTACACAGAAGACGACGGAAAAACATGGACCAGCCTTCCGGGAGATACACCGGTATCCATGAACATGTGGGGCTTTACCGGCGGTTTTATGAAAGAGCTGGTAAAACGTTTCCCTGTATTCCTTGAGAAGAGCATTCCTGAGAATCCTCTGAAATGTGAATATTTCCTTCCGTTTGTAGTGGATGAACTTTTAAAGGAAAAGAAAGCAACCGTCAAAGTCCTTACCACACAGGATAAATGGTACGGAGTCACCTATAAAGAAGACAAACCGGTAGTAGTTGCGGCAATCCAGAAACTGAAAGATCAGGGACTTTATCCGCAGGGACTGTGGGATTAACCGGAAATTTCTGAGAAACTTCGATAGATATGGGAAAAGTCAGGTAGTAAACCTGGGTTTCAGCTATTGTGGAAACAGTGGAACAGTGCTAAAATAAACAGGAACAGTTAGATCCAATAGAGGAGGAGAAAAACTATGGCAATTTTAGTAACAGGTGGAGCAGGATACATTGGAAGTCATACCGTTGTAGAACTGCAGAATGCAGGATATGATGTTGTAGTAGTTGACAATTTATGTAATTCCAGTGAGAAGGCTCTGGACAGAGTATCCAAGATCACAGGCAAACCGGTGAAATTCTATAAAGCAGACATCCTGGATCGTGACGCAATGAATGAAGTTTTTGACAAAGAAGAGATCGACTCCTGTATTCATTTCGCAGGACTGAAAGCAGTAGGTGAATCCGTTGCCAAACCGTGGGAATATTATGAGAATAATATCGCAGGAACCCTGACACTTGTGGATGTGATGAGAAAACATAATGTCAAGAATATTATTTTCTCTTCCTCAGCGACCGTATACGGAGATCCGGCAATCATCCCGATCACAGAGGAGTGCCCGAAAGGACAGTGCACCAACCCATATGGCTGGACGAAATCCATGCTGGAACAGATCCTTACAGATATCCAGAAGGCAGATCCGGAGTGGAATGTAGTTCTTCTTCGTTACTTCAACCCGATCGGTGCTCATAAGAGCGGAACCATCGGTGAGAACCCGAACGGTATCCCGAACAACCTGATGCCATACATCACACAGGTTGCAGTAGGCAAACTGAAAGAGCTCGGCGTATTCGGAAACGATTACGATACACCGGATGGAACAGGTGTCCGTGACTACATCCACGTAGTAGACCTTGCCAAAGGCCATGTAAAAGCCCTCAAGAAACTGGAAGACAAATCCGGATTAAGCATTTACAACCTTGGAACAGGTAAAGGCTACAGCGTTCTCGATATCGTTAAGAACTTCGAGGCAGCTACAGGCGTTAAGATCCCATACGTGATCAAAGCACGCCGCCCTGGAGATATCGCAACCTGCTACTCCGATGCATCCAAAGCTGAGAAAGAACTTGGCTGGAAGGCAGAGAACGGAATCCGCGAGATGTGTGCAGACTCCTGGAAATGGCAGAGCCAGAATCCGAATGGATATGAGGATTAAAAATCGGTAAATACATAAAAAAGTGAGATAATGGCAGACAGCTTTCCGGGTTGTCTGCCATCTTTTTGTGTAAATGTCTGCTTTCCTCAAGGGTGAAAAAAGAATACTTGCCAGACATACAGCACAGGTGTTAGAATAATCACATCAAATAACAAGGAGAAAACGAAATGTACGATTATCTTATCGTAGGCGCCGGACTCTACGGTGCTGTCTTCGCTCATGAGGCGAAGAAGGCGGGCAAATCTGTTCTCGTGATCGACAAACGCCCGAATATTGCAGGAAACGTATACACAGAGAAGGTTGAGGGAATCAACGTACATAAATACGGAGCACATATTTTCCACACCAATAATAAGAAAGTCTGGAATTATATCACACAGTTTGCAGAGTTCAACCGTTTTACAAACAGCCCGGTTGCAAACTATCATGGAGAGCTGTACAGCCTTCCGTTTAATATGTACACCTTCAATAAAATGTGGGGAGTTGTAACTCCGGAGGAAGCTGCGGATAAGATCGAGGAGCAGCGCAAGGCAGCCGGAATTACAGAACCGAAGAACCTGGAAGAGCAGGCAATCAGTCTTGTGGGAACCGATATCTATGAGAAACTGATTAAGGGTTACACAGAGAAGCAGTGGGGCCGTCCATGCACAGAGCTTCCTTCCTTTATCATTAAGAGACTTCCGGTTCGTCTGACTTTTGATAATAACTATTTTAATGCTCTTTATCAGGGAATTCCGGTTGGCGGTTATACGAAGATGGTAGCCAACCTTCTGGATGGCATTGAAGTTCGCCTGAACGAGGATTATCTTGAGAAGAAGGCAGAATATGACGCAATGGCTGAGAAGGTCATCTACACAGGTGCAATTGACGCATACTTTGACTACAAACTTGGAACACTGGAGTACCGTTCTGTCCGTTTTGAGAATGAGACTCTTGACAAACCGAATTTCCAGGGCAATGCAGCAGTAAACTACACAGACGTTGAGACACCGTGGACACGTATCATTGAGCATAAATGGTTCGAGTTCGGTAAAGATGAGGAAGGCAATGATCTT
The DNA here is from genome assembly GCF_018785655.1 of Blautia sp. MCC269. Lineage (NCBI taxonomy): Bacteria > Bacillati > Bacillota > Clostridia > Lachnospirales > Lachnospiraceae > Blautia > Blautia sp. MCC269. The sequence goes on from NZ_WQQE01000013.1 coordinate 227,305, forward strand.
CCGAAGACAGTAATCAGCCGTGAGTACAGCTCCGAGTGGAAACCTGGAGATGAGCCGTATTATCCGGTTAATGATGAGAAGAACGGACAGCTCTATGCACAGTATAAAGAGCTGGCTGAGAAGGAACCGAAAGTAATCTTTGGCGGACGTCTCGGTGAGTACAAATATTATGACATGGATGCGGTTATCGCTTCCGCACTGGATATGTGTGAGAAACAGCTTGCATAAAAACATGATCAGGTAACATAACAAATGATAAAATCCTCTTATATTTCACATCAAAATCAGAAAAGAAATATAGGGGGATTTTGCATATCAGAAAAACACAGAGGTACAACTGGGAGATGGAGGAGTATGATGAAAGGATTCATAAGGCTGGCTGCTGCCGGGGCACTGATACTTAGCTTAAGTGTTTCGGTATATGCAGATAAATCCGCAAAAACGGAACTGCCGGCGGAAACCACGGATTATTATATGACGGTGGATTCCGGCGGAGTGGGAGTGGATATCTATCCGGAAACAGATTCAAAAAGTGAAAAACTCAACGGAACAACCATAGAAGACGGAACGGTTCTTCATATAGAAGGAGAAACGGAGAAGAACGGAGAAAACTGGGGATATACAGAATATAAAGGCGGATATGGTTATGTGCCGCTTGATGAGCTGAGACCGTCCAAGGATGAAGAACTTGCCCAGGCCGGAAAAGAAACAGCAGAAGAACAGCAGACCCCATCCGCAACAGAGACCCCATCCGCAACAGAGACCCCGTCCGCAACAGAGACTCCGTCCGCAACAGAGGCTCCATCGGCAACAGAAAATTCATCAGCAACAGAAACTCCGTCAGAGACACAGATTCCATCAGTAACACAGGAACCGTCCGTAACACAACAGGTAGTAAAAATTTCACCGGTACCTTCTGAAGACGCCGCACAGAAAGAATCCAAACCTGTAAATGGAACAGCGGCAACATCCTTTAAAGAGGACAAAAACTGGTATTCCAGCCCGTTCCTGTGGATCGGAGTGGTAACAGTACTTGCGGTAATTGGAATTTTTGGATACCATCTTAAAAAACGTTAGAGAATACAGGAGGATCAGGTGAAGTACTTACAGCTCATAAGAAAAAAGTTACTGCCGCTGCTTCTGAGTGTGGCAGTTATAGGAAGTCAGGTTCCGGTTATGGCCGGAGACTTTGATGCAGAAGAAACAAAAGAAAGTATTGCCGCGGTATCTTCCGGGGAATCTGATGAAGAAGAGAATATTTCCGAAAGTGAAGTTACGGAAATTACAGAGGAAGCAGACGAAATCGAAGCTCCTTCTCCGGACAGCGATCTGGAGCTTTCCGAGGAGGGGACAGCAGAAGAGTTTTCTGATTCCCAGGATGATACATTCGGAGACGGAAACAGTGAAACTGATGAAGAGGGAATCGAATATATCAAGGGACGCCCTCTTACAGAGGAAGAAGAGCAGGAACAGCTGGCTCCCTTCGATAATCTGCCCGCCTATTCAAAAGCCGTTGAGATTGGCAACGATACTTCGGAAATCCCTATGGGAAGAGCTGTTTCCTATCCATCTTATTATAATGCGGCACAGCAGGGGTATGTAACCTCCGTCAAAGATCAGAATCCATATGGAATGTGCTGGGCATTTGCGATGGCCGCCGTTCTGGAAACCTCTCTGCTGACACAGGGAGCTGGCACTTACGATCTGTCTGAGGAGCATCTGGCATATTTTTTTGCAAACAGAAACAATGACCCGTTGGGAAATACTGCCGGTGATGTCAATCATCATTACGGAACCGATGATTATGGAAATGTGGACTATCATGAAGGGGGAAATGATCTCCTGGCATCCATATTTTTGAGTACCTGGTCAGGAATGACAACGGAGGAAGACGTTCCCCTGGCAACAGATTCCACACATACCCAGAAAACCGGAGTAATTCCGGATGCCTCCAAGGAATATGATGCAGTGGCATATTTGAAAAATGCATATTTTTCAGATTACTCCGTGAACGCATTGAAAAGTCTTCTGACAGCCAACAAGGCAGTTGCTGTGATGTATAATGCACAGAATGCTTATTATAATGCAAATACAGCTGCATATTCTTATCCGGAAGAAACCGATGATGTGAATCATGTGGTTACGGTTGTGGGATGGGATGATAATTATTCCGCAAAGAATTTCAATGCGTCCTCCAATGTGAAGAACAATGGCGCATGGATTGTAAAAAACAGCTGGGGAGCGAACTGGGGAAAAGACGGATATTTTTATATGTCCTATGAAGATGGTTCTCTCTGTGAACTGGTTTCTGCTACTGCGTCACGGAATCCGGAATACTCCAATAACTATTTTTATGACGGATCCTCCGGTCTTACAAGTATGAAACTGTACGAAGGGGAAAAAGTTGCGAATATTTATAAAGCCACTGCAGGTAACGGAAAGGCGGAACAGCTTGGAGAAGTAACTCTCGCAGCGATGTCAGGCAACAATTCCTATACCATACAGGTGTATACCGATCTTCAGGATTCCGGTGATCCCACCAGCGGAACACCGGCTTATGCAACGCCGTTTTCCTGTACACAGTCCATGGCTGGAGTTATGACGGTTCAGATTCCGAAAGTTGTGATCCGACAGAACAGTCTGTACTCCATTGTGGTGACAAACGCAGGAAACAGTATCGTGCAGTACTGCGTGGAAGCAAGTGCAAATTATGGATGGTGTAAATTCGAGGCATTCGTTCTGAAAGGCCAGGGATTTATTTATTATACGGACGATAATAGCTGGGATGATACTTCTATCTACAGCAGACCGTTGACACCAAGAATCAAGGCACATACCAGAACTCTGAATAACGAGGCCGAAATACAGCTCTCCAAAACATCCATGGAAATGTATGTAGGAGATATGGAAACTCTTACAGCTACTGTTACAAATTCAGAAATGACAGCTTCCGGAATCAGCTGGAAGAGTTCGGATACCAATGTTGCAACTGTCAGTGTAACAGGAACCATTACAGCGAAGCATCCGGGAACGGCAACCATATCCTGCAGTGGCAACAATGCCAAAGGAATCAAAGCTTCCTGCAAGATTACTGTGAAGCTGAAACAGACCACAGGCCTGAAGGTTTCCTACAGTGCCTACAACAAAATAAAAATAACCTGGGATTCAGTATCCGGTTGCAACCGGTATGTGATCTACCGGGGAGAAAACGGTGGAAAAAAAGTAAAACTGGCAACCATTAAATCCGATACACCAGGCTATACAGATACCACAGTAAAAACTGGAAACGTATATGCTTATAGTGTCAGGGCAGCATATGTCTATACCGGAAAAACAACGCTTTACGGAGCTTTTTCCACAACGGTATCCGGAAAGGCGGAACTTGCAAAAGCAGTGGCATCTGCCACAGCAGCCAGCGGACCGAAGAATACGGTTTCCTGGAAAAAAGTCGCCGGTGCCAGCGGATACCGGGTTTACCGCAAAATCAAAGGAAAAAACTGGGAGCGTCTTGCAGAAGTAAAAAGCAATGTGACCAGCTATCAGGATTCCAAAGTACAGGGAATTACAACGTATACCTATTCTGTGCGTGCATATCGCATTGTTGATGGAAAAAAGGTTTTCGGGGGATATCAGGCAAGTGACTATCTTCTGTCCTATCCTGCAACACAGAAGATATCCAGTGTGAAAAAAACTTCCAAGGGACTTAAAATCTGCTGGACTCCGCAGAAACGTGCGACAGCCTATGTGGTATACCGGAAGACAAAAAACAGTACATGGAAGAAAATTGCAACACTTTCCGGAGAAAACAAATCTTCATTTGAAGATAAGACGGCAAAGAAAGGTGTCACCTATTATTACGCAGTGCGCGCCGGAGTGAGAAATCATCAGAAAAAAGTTCTCTGGGGAAGTTACGTGGCAAAATCCGCAAAAAGATAAAAAATAAAATAAACACAAAAATATAAAACTCCCGGTTTCGGCCCTTTCAGGTATGGAAACCGGGAGTTTTGGATGAATATGTGTATATGATATATCAGGCAGTTCAGAAGAAAAATCAGTCGTTGTTGATGACAACGCCTTTCTGAAGCATTACATTGGCATAAAGTGCTTTCTCACTTGTGGAGATGATGCAGTATGCAGTTTTTGCTTCGTCATAGAATGCAAAACGCTCGATATTTCCGATGGCTTTCTCGCCACGCTCGTCATGTTTGGAAACGATCTCTTTATAGGTATCCCAGATCGGTGTCTCCACATCATCACCAGGCATTACTTCCATCAGGTTTACCGGATGCTCTACATAAGTATCCAGTGGGAAAAGTTTCAGGATGGCATCCAGGATCTCCGGAACGCCATGTCCGTCACAGCGGATTGTGATGGCATTTTTTCCCATGGATTCTACAGGAAAGTTTCCGTCAGCGATTACAAGACGGTCACTGTGGCCCATCTCACATAAAACTTTCAGTAATTCTGGTGATAAGATTTCAGGAATTCCTTTTAACATAATTCATATCCTCCTAAGATTATTGTGTACTTAATCGTGCCGGTAGCATCAGACGAACCTGTCCGGCCACAGGTTTGTATTGCTTTTAATTATTAATCTAACGGTATTTGGTCTTCTTTTCAAGGTAATATTTTCCTGTAAATGATGAAAATTTTATAGTTGACAGAAACGTTTCGGAGAGTTATGATGAACTCAAACAGAAACGTTTCGGTTTCTGAATCAAATGCAGAAATAATACAAAAAATAAACACAATAATTCCAAGGAGGAAAAGATTATGCCACTGGTTACATCTAAAGAAATGCTGTTAAAAGCACAGAAGGGCGGATATGCAGTAGGAGCTTTCAATGCAGAGAACATGGAGATGGTGAAAGCAATCATCCAGGCAGCTGAGGAACTGAAAGCGCCGGTTATGATCCAGACAACACCATCTACGATCAAATATGGTACTGTTGAAACTTACGCAGCAATCGTAGCAGCAGAGGCAGCCAAGGCTTCTGTTCCGGTATGCCTTCATCTTGACCACGGCAGCAGCTTTGAACTTGCAATGCAGGCAATGCATGCAGGTTACACATCTGTCATGATCGACGGTTCCAAACTGGATTTTGAAGACAATATTAAAGAGACCAAGAGAGTTGCAGACGTAGCAGCAGCTCTGAATATCCCATGTGAGGCTGAGCTTGGTAAAGTTGGCGGTAAAGAGGACGACCTTGAGGCTGAGGCAGATACCAACACAGATCCGCAGGAAGCAAAGGAATTCGTAGAGCGCACAGGTGTTACTTCCCTGGCAGTTGCCATCGGAACCGCACATGGCTTCTATGTAGGAACACCGGTTCTTGACAAAGAGCGTTTAAGTGAGATCCGCGAAGTTGTAGATATCCCGCTTGTTCTTCACGGAGCATCCGGACTCAGTGATGAGGATGTCAGCGACTGCGTAAAACGTGGTATCTGCAAAGTTAACTTTGCAACGGAGCTTCGTGCAGCATACTCCAAGGCAGTGAAAGAGACATTTGCAGAGAACGAGAACACCATCGACCCGAAAGCATACGGAAAGAAAGCCATCCAGGCAGTGAAAGAGCTGGTTGAGGCACGTATGAAAGTCTGCGGCTGCGATGGAAAGGCAGAATAAGGAATTTCTGTAAAAAGCAGAAACGGAGTGATCAGTATGGCAGCAACCATGAAAGATATTGCCAAGCGGACGGGACTTGGGCTTGCAACGATTTCCTCTTATTTTAATGGCGGAAACGTAAGAGAAAAAAACAGAGTAAAGATCGAGGAAGCCATCCAGGAACTGCACTATGAGGTCAACGAGGTGGCCAGAGGACTTAAGACCAATGCTACCAAGACCATCGGTGTGGTGATCCCGGAGCTTAACAATACCTTTTGTGCGGAGATCATCACAGAGATGGAGGATGTGCTAAGGAGTCACGGATATGCCACCATCGTCTGTGACTGCCGTACCGATAAGAAACTGGAGCGGGACGCGGTGGAATTTTTAAGCCGGAAACGAGTGGACGGGATCATCAGCATGCCGGTGGACGCCGAGGGTAATCATCTGAAAAAATTCCAGAAAATCGGGAAGCCCATCGTACTTATTGACCGCAGGATCCAGGAGCTTTCCTGTGACAGTGTCCTTGTGGACAACGAGAAGGCGGCTGAGGATGCCATGAGAGTCTTTTTTAAGGCCGGGCACCGTAAAATCGGGATCATCGGCGGCCCGGAGGGAATTTCCACAGCTCAGGAACGTCTCCAGGGGTACCGAAGCGCATATGAAAAAGAAAATCTTCCGGTACGGGAATCTCTGATCTATCACGGCGACTATACCATTCAGGGCGGCGTGAGAGGGATTGAGAAACTTGTGGCGGATAATCCGGATATGACAGCCGTATTTGTTACCAACTATGAGATGACCATGGGGGCGGTGATCGGAATGAATGAGCTGAATCTTAAAATTCCGGAACAGCTTTCCATGATCGGTTTTGACAATCTGCAGTTTGCCAGAGCCTGCAACCCTAAGCTTACCATTGTGGCACAGCCTACACCGGGCATTGCCAGGGAAGTGGCAGGGATCATGCTGAAACGTCTGGAAGAGGCAGAAAGCGAAGAAACGGAACCGATCACAGAGAAGCTTGGCGCGGAAATTATTATGGGGAAATCCGTGCGTGTGCTAAAGGAGAAGGAGAATTCATAATGAAACCATATTTACTTGGGATTGATATCGGCACCAGTGCCTGCAAGGTTGCGGTTTTTGAGAAATCAGGAAACGTAGTGGCAGCAGCCAATGGTGACTATCCGGTATATTATCCGAAAGAAGGCTGGGCAGAGCAGAATCCGGAAGAATGGTGGAGTGCTGTCTGTCAGGCAGTAAAAAAAGTGATCGAAAAAGCAGGGATCCAACCGGAGGAGATCGCAGGTATCGGCATTGACGGCCAGAGCTGGTCAGCCATCGCCATGGATAAGGACGGAAATGTTCTTACTAACACCCCAATCTGGATGGATACTAGAGCACAGTCTATCTGTGACAGACTGAATAAAGAGATCGGAGCAGATCAGATTTTTGAAGTATCCGGTAACTCCCTTCAGCCATCCTACACAACTGCAAAGATCCTCTGGTATAAGGAAAATCTCCCGGAGGTTTACGAAAAGATCGACAAGATCCTGCAGTCCAACAGCTACATTGCATACAAACTGACCGGTGTGATGAGTCAGGATGTTTCACAGGGGTACGGTCTGCACTGCTTTGACATGAGAAAAGCAGCCTGGGATGAGGACATGTGTAAAAAACTTGGAATCCCTGTGGAATTTCTTCCGGAGATCTGCGACTGTGACCATGTTGTGGGAACGGTTACAGAAAAAGCAGCAGAAGAATCCGGTCTTGCTGTGGGAACACCGGTTGTTGCCGGTGGTCTGGATGCAGCATGTGGAACACTGGGGGCCGGAGTAATCCATCCAGGTGAGACACAGGAACAGGGCGGACAGGCTGGCGGAATGAGTATCTGCATGGATAAGTACAAGGCAGATCCGAGACTGATCCTTGGTTATCACGTTGTTCCAGGACAGTGGCTCCTTCAGGGCGGCACAACCGGCGGCGGTGGTGTCATGCGCTGGTTTGAACGTGAGTTTGCAGATTATGAGCGCTCTGTAGCTGAGGAAAAAGGGTCTTCCCTGAATCAGCTCAATGAGATTGCGGAAAAAATTGCTCCAGGCAGTGACGGTGTGGTATTTCTTCCCTATATGTCCGGCGAGCGTTCCCCAATCTGGAACCCGAACGCAAAAGGTGTATTCTATGGACTGGATTTTGCCAAGACCAAGGCTCATATGGTACGTGCCTGCATGGAAGGCGTGGCACTTTCCCTGAAGCACAACCTTGAGGTGGCAAAAGAGGCAGGAGCAGATGTGGAAGTTCTCCGCGCAATGGGTGGATCCGCCAACTCTCTTCTCTGGACCCAGATCAAATCCGATATTACCGGCAAACCGATTGTAGTACCGTCCTCCGATACAGCCACAACCCTTGGCGCAGCCATCCTGGCAGGTATTGGCGTTGGAATGTATCAGGATTATGATGAAGCCATCCGCCTTACCGTAAAAGAAACAAGAAGACATGAACCGAACCCGGATAACAGGGCCGTTTATGAGAAAACCTATAAAACCTATTTAAATCTCTATAAATCTCTTGAACCTATGATGAGAAATGAGGAGGAAAAATAATCATGAAAGCAGCAGTAGTAGTAGCAAATGAAGATGTCCAGTACCAGGAAGTGGAAGAACCACAGGTAACTCCGGGTCACGTAAAGATCAAAGTAAGATATTCCGGAATCTGTGGATCTGATATCCCGCGTGTATTAAACCACGGCGTACATTTTTATCCGATCGTACTTGGACATGAGTTTTCCGGTGATGTAGTGGAAGTCGGAGAAGGCGTTACCAAGGTAAAAGTCGGCGACCGTGTATCCGGTGCACCGCTTCTTCCATGTATGAAATGTGACGACTGCCAGAAAGGTAATTACTCCCTCTGCAAACATTACAGCTTCATCGGTTCCAGAGAGCAGGGAGCAAATGCGGACTATGTAGTAGTTCCTGAGAAAAATGCCGTACCGTTTGCAGACAATGTTCCATATGAGCAGGGCGCTATGTTTGAGCCTGCAACCGTAGCCATCCACGGTGTATTCCAGAATGATTACCACGGCGGTGAGTATGTGGCAATCCTGGGCGGCGGTACCGTTGGTATGTTTACCATGCAGTGGACAAAGATCTTCGGCTCCAAGAAAGTCGTAGTTTTTGATATCAGCGATGAGAGACTTGCCCTTGCAAAACGTCTCGGCGCAGATGAAGTCATCAACACAAAAGAAGAAGGCTACATGGAGAAAGCTATGGCCATCACAGGCGGCAAAGGATACGGCTTCGTATTCGAGACAGCCGGACAGGTTCCGACCATGCACATGGCATTTGAGCTTGCGGCAAACAAAGCACATGTATGCTTTATCGGTACTCCTCATGAGAACCTTACTTTCACACCGAAACAGTGGGAGAATATGAACCGTAAAGAGTTCAAACTTACCGGTTCCTGGATGTCCTACAGTGCACCATATCCGGGACGTGAGTGGGATCTGACCGCGCATTACTTTGCAACCGGCCAGCTGAAATTTGATCCGGGCTTCATCTACAAGAAGATCCCGATGAGCCAGGCACAGGAAGCATTCCAGCTGTTCAAGACCCCGGGCCTTGTAAAAGGAAAGATCCTTCTTTCCAATGAGGAAGACTGATATGATCCTGACTGTAACGTTAAACGCTGCCATTGACAAGCGTTATGTAGTAGATGATTTTAAAGTGGGCGAAGTGAACCGGGTACGGGAATGTACCTATGTTCCCGGCGGAAAGGGACTGAATGTCTCCAAGCCGGCGTCCATTTACGGTGCCGAAGTGGTTGCCACAGGTTTTGTGGGCGGCCACGCAGGCAATTATATTGAAGATGCCCTGAAACCTTTTGGCATCAAGAGCGCTTTTTACCATGTGGACGCGGAGAGCCGTTCCTGCATCAATATCTGGGATGAAGTGAATCACGTGCAGACCGAATTCCTGGAGCCGGGATTTACTCTCACAGAGGCAGACTTTGAGGGATTTGAGAAAAAATTCCGCGAGCTTGTAAAAGACGCTTCTGTTGTTGCAATGTCCGGCAGCGTGCCCAAAGGACTTGACGGAACTGCCTATCAGCGTCTTGTGAAGATTGTCAAAGACGCAGGAAAACCGGTGATCCTGGATACCAGCGGAAAGCTTCTGGAAGAGGGAATCAAGGCAGCACCAACACTGATCAAGCCCAATATCGACGAGATCCGAATGCTTACGGGAAAGCACTGTGATGACATCAACGATATCATCGAAGCGGCAAAAGCCATCCATGCCGGTGGCGTGGAGATCGTAGCGGTTTCTCTTGGAGCAGATGGCTCCCTGGCAGTTGGCGAGGAGGGGATTTTCCGTGCGATAGTTCCGAAGATCGATGCAGTAAATACTGTAGGCTGTGGAGATTCCATGATCGCAGGTTTTGCCCTTGGATTAAGCGAGGGACTTTCCCTGGAAGAGACCCTGCGCAGGGCCAGCGCAATCTCAGCGGCAGCAGCCATGCGTGAGGAGACCGGTTTCTTTGTGATGGAAGATATGGAGAAACTTCTTCCACAGATTGAAATCAAAAAATTATAGAGGCTGTAAAACAAGTTTATAATAAGAAAAATTTTTTCATAAAAAAGGAGATGTAAAGATGGCAGAAGTTATCAATCCGGCAATCGTGCCGAAAGTGACACTTCCTTCCGGCGAACAGGTTCCATGCGTCGGAATGGGAACCTTCGGTTCCGACCGTGTATCCGCCGAGGATGTATCTGCAGCTGTTGCAGGCGCGATCCGCAGTGGTTACCGTATGTTCGACTGTGCCGCATGCTACGGAAACGAGCATGAGATCGGCCAGGTATTTAAGGAGGCGTTCGACGAAGGCGTTGTAGAGCGTAAGGATCTCTTCATCATGACAAAAGTATGGAACGACATGCACAGAAGAGTAGAGGAAGCCTGTGACAAGAGCATCAAAGACCTTCAGTGTGACTATGTGGATATGTATTATATCCACTGGCCATTCCCGAACTATCATGCACCGGGATGTGATGTAGATTCCAGAAATCCGGATTCCAAGCCGTTCAGTGTTGAGGAGTTCATGGATACATACCGTCAGTGCGAGGCTCTGGTAGAAAAAGGAAAGATCCGTTACATCGGTATTTCCAACATGACCATTCCGAAACTTGAGGCAGTTCTTCCACTTATGAAGATCAAACCTGCAACCTGCGAGCTTGAGCTGCATGTATGCTTCCAGCAGCAGGAGCTTTATGATTATCTGGTAGCACATAACATCCAGCCGGTAGGTTACATGCCGATCGGTTCCCCGCGCAGACCTGAGAGAGATATCTGCCCGGAGGATGTTGCAGATCTGGAAGTACCGGAAATGCAGGCAATCGCAAAAGCACATGGGGTTCACCCGGCTCTGATCGCTCTGAAATGGGCACATCAGAGAGGCGAGATCTCCATTCCGTTCTCTGTCCACAACTATGCAAGCAACCTGAAATGTGTCACAGAGGATCCACTTACAGATGAGGAAATGGCAACCATCGCAACTCTGGAAAAAGGCAACCGTCTTGTAAAAGGCCAGGTATTCCTGTGGCATGGTGCAAATGACTGGCATGACCTTTGGGATGAGGATGGCGTTATCGTAAAATAATAAAAATATGCAGGAAAATCCCGTATCCCATATGTTGGATGCGGGATTTCTTTGTATTTAATTTGGACTAAGAAACTCCGTTGTAAATTTTAACCAAACATGTTAACATATAAAAAGAATTAACAGTTATTGTTCACAGAAAGGACAGTAATCTTACCAATGAAAATGACAGAGACGGGGGGAAGAATCTGTCAGGGGGATGTGCAATAAAAACAACAGAAACTGATCAGAGGGGGACAACAGAAATTATGTATCGTATTTTACTGGTAGATGATGAGATACTTGTTCGAGATGCGATCCGGGAGAATATTGACTGGAAAGCAATGGACTGTGAGCTGGTAGGAGACTGTGATAACGGGAAAGCAGCAGCGGAATTTGTACAGAACCATCCGGTGGATATCGTGCTTACAGATATCCTTATGCCATATATGGATGGTATGGAACTGAGCCGTTTTCTCCATGATAATTATCCGGACATCGTGATCGTGATCTTCAGCGGATTCGGAGAATTCGAGTATGCCAAGAAGGCGATCCAGTATGGTGTCAGTGAATATATGCTGAAGCCGGTGACAGCCATGGAACTCAGAAATGTTATCGGAAAAATGAAGGAGAAGGTGGACCAGCAAAGAAAAGAAAAAGAGAAGCTGGAACGTCTGACACAGACTTCCGAGAATTATCAGAAAAACGCCATTGTGATCCGTTCCAGAGCGCTGCAGGGCTTTGTGGATAATATCAAGACACGGCAGGAAAGTCTGGAAGAGCTTGCAGCACTGGGAATCGATCTTGAGGCAGCATGCTATCGTGTGGCTGTTTTTGATCTGGATCTGTATTCGGACGGCAGTCAGCTTACTGCGGAGAAACGCCAGGAGAGTGCACTGATGTCTTTTGTCCTTTTTAATATCAGTGATGAGATCATCAGCAAAGAAAAAGCAGGAGTGGCATATCAGGCCGGAAATAACAAGGTCGGTGCTCTTTTCATGGGAAACCGTACCAGAGAGTTTGAACACAAGATCATGGAGATCTGCAGGACGATCCAGGATAAGCTGAAGGAACTGATGTCGTTGGATATTTCTATCGGTGTGGGAAGCTGGGCTAGAACTCAGCAGGAGCTTCGTGCATCCCATGAACTTGCAGAGAAAGCTATTGAATATCGTTATCTTCTTGGAGGAAGCCTTCTTATTGATATGGAAGAACAGCCGGAGGAAAAAAATCTTTCCATTAAAGCTTATGTAGAGAAGCTGGCAGCTGCTCTGAAAGCGGGTAAAAAGGAAAACGCAGAGCATATTCTGGAACAGATCTCTTCTGAGATCAAGGAAGCGCGGGTGGATAAGAGTCGTGCCTGCGTGTATCTTCAGCAGATCATCCGTGCAGCAGATGAGACCTGTGAGGATATGGTTCCGGACAACAGGCTTTTTTCCAAAAGAGAAGCACTTCTGCAGCAGGTTACGGAGCAGAATTCTTTTGACAGTGCTGTTGAACTGGTCAGGAATCATATCGGAGAAATTTTCCAGACACTTTCCGATGCAAACAGCTCCAGCGGTCAGCGTCAGGCAAGACTTGCCCTGGATTATATCCAGAAGAATTATATGGATCCGGATTTAAGCCTGAACAGTATCTGTTCTTATCTGAATATCAGTACCAGCTATTTCAGTACGATCTTTAAGGAGCTTACAGGAGAGACATTTACAGAGGTTCTGATACGTACTCGTATGGAGAAGGCGAAGGAGCTTCTTGAGAATACAACTATGAAGAATTATGAAATTGCCGAGAAAGTCGGATTTGCAGACCCCCATTATTTTGGGATCTCCTTCAAAAAAATGACCGGCTGCACACCGACAGAATATGCGAGGGAGAAGCGTAAATGAGAGATATCCGTTTTGCGGCAAAGCTCATAGGGAAATTCAAAAGCATCCAGAGTGCGATCTTTGCGGTAGTGACGGTGCTGCTTTTAAGCGCAGTGCTGGTCATAACAGGCGTTTCCATGAGATATACCCGCAATTCTATTTTTGAAAATTCCTCAGTCTACACCCAGAATATCGTACAGCAGATGAATCAGAATATTGATTCCTATATTGATTATATGGAAAATATTGCATATATGATCTCCAGTAACGAAGACGTACAGCAGTATCTTTTTGGCGACAATGTGGATGATGGAACAAGAGAGCGTCTGATCAATCAGTTCAAGACTATTCTGGACGGGCGAAGTGATATCCGAAATCTGGGAATCATTGGAATTAATGGGCGGAAACTGATCAACGACGGCAAACAGTCTGTGAATCCGGATCTGAAACTTTCCACCCAGGAGTGGTACCTGGATGCTTTGCAGAAGCCGGAAGGCCCGCTTCTTACATCTTCCCATGTACAGCACATCATCAGCGGAGAACGCCCGTGGGTGATCACTTTAAGCAGGGGGATCCGTAATTTTTCCAACAGTGGTGAGAAAGAGGGAGTCTTTTTTATTGACCTGAATTACAGTGCCATCAGTGAACTCTGTGATCAGAATACGATTGGGAAAAAGGGATATGCATTTATTCTGGATGAAAGCGGAAATATTGTATATCATCCGCAGCAGCAACAGCTTTACAATGAATTGCAGACGGAGAATATCGACCTGATCGTGGAATCAAAAGAAGATACGGTGCGTACCGGAAAGGGAAACAGAGGAAAGCTGTATTCCATTTCCAGATCCAATAAAACCGGATGGACCGTTGTGGGCTGTATGAGCGTCAGCGAGCTTCTGCGAAAAAGTAATCAGGCGCAGAGTATTTATGTACTTATATCTGCACTTCTGATGATCGTGGCTCTGCTTTTTTCAAGATTTCTGGCAAAGAGTCTTACCTATCCCCTTCAGCGTCTCAGGGATTCCATGTCCAGGGTACAGGAGGGGCATTTTGACGGAGCAGATGTGGAGATCGATTCAGAGAATGAGATCGGAAGCCTGACGAAATCTTTCAATATGATGACACATAGGATACAGGATCTTATGGAGCAGAACGTGAAGGAACAGGAAGCAAAGAGAAAAAGTGAGCTTAAGGCCCTTCAGTCCCAGATCAATCCTCATTTTCTCTACAATACCCTGGATTCGATCATCTGGATGGCAGAGGGCAGAAAGTACGAAGAGGTTGTTCTGATGACAGCATCCCTGGCGCGTCTTCTTCGTCAGAGCATCAGTAATGAAGATGAAGTGGTTCCTCTTGCAAGGGAAGTGGAGTATGCCAAGGGTTATCTTACGATCCAGAAGATGCGTTACAAGGACAAGCTGGAATTCGAGATCGATGTAGAACCTTCTATATTAAATATCCCTCTGATCAAGCTGGTTCTCCAGCCGATCATTGAAAATGCCATCTATCATGGACTGAAATATAAAGAGAGTAAGGGACTTTTGCAGGTAAAAGGCTTTATGAAGGACGGAAATGCAGTTCTTCAGGTGATCGACAACGGTGTAGGTATGGATGAGGAAACATTGTCACATATTTATGATAAGCATAAGGTGAATTATCATTCCAATGGTGTGGGTGTTTACAATGTACAGAAACGTCTGAAGCTTTATTATGGAGAAAATTACGGGATCACCTATGAAAGTGAAAAAGGTGTCGGAACCACTGCCACGATCATCATTCCGGGAATACAGGAGGAATCAATATGAAAAAACATAGAAAACTCCTGACTTTAGGAGTGGTCATCTGCCTTATGGCGGGGCTTGTAGCCGGAATAGTCTATTATAAACAGGTAGAAGAAGAGAGAAAACTATCGCTGATCTATATTCCGAAGGTTGTGGACGGTACCAATGATTTCTGGACATCACTGATCCAGGGGGCGGAGATGGCTGCAAAGGAATATAATGCAGATATCCGCGTATGGGCACCTGAGGAAGAGAATGATGTGGATGGGCAGAATAAGCTGATCGAAAGGGCAACAGAAGAAAAACCGGACGCGATCCTGATCTCGCCGTCCAGCTTCACTGAATCCGACCAGCTTTTGAAGAAGGCAAAGGAACAGGGAATACATATCGCATTTATTGATTCTTACACACAGGAAGAGGTCCAGGATCTTACCGTTGCGACCGATAATCTGGAAGCGGGACAGATCCTTGGCAGGTTTGCGAAGGATCTTGTGGGAACGGATGATCAGATTGCGATCGTTTCACATGTAAAGGGTGTATCTACAGCAGTTGAAAGAGAAAAAGGTTTCCGGACAGGACTTGGCAGTCTGAAGGATAATATCGTAGATGTGGTATACTGTGATTCTCGGTATGACAAGTCCTATGAGCTTACCAAAGAGCTGATGAAAAAATATCCGGATCTCAAGATGATCGCGGGAATGAATGAATATTCCTCTGTAGGTGCTGCAAGAGCAGTAAAGGCAGCAAAAGCAGAGAATCGGATCAGGGTGGTGGGAGTAGACAGCTCACAGGAGGCCGTCCAGCTGATGGAACACGGAATCTTCCAGGGAATCGTTGTACAGAAGGCATTTAAAATGGGGTATGTGGGTGTTCGGGAAACTGTTAAGATGCTGCGTGGAGAAGACTATAAGAAGAATATTAATTCCGGGTGCCAGCTTGTGACTCCTGACAATATGTATACCAGTGAGATCGAAAAACTGCTTTTTCCGTTTAATACGTTAAAAACATATGGTGATCTTACACCGTAAATAGTCATAAATGCACAAAGAAAAGGGTTAAATATTTACCATACAGTAAATATTTAACCTTTTTTTGAAAGATATTCTATTACAATTATTGATTTTTGACGGTATTATAATAACCAAGAAAACACAAGATACGTGCAAAACGTGAGGAGGGTAAAAATTGGAAAACTTAAAACAAAATCCAATCGTTAAGAAGCTCGGATTGAACAGAATACTGCTTGTCTGTGTTCTGATTCTTATGTTCCTGGTTTTTAAAGTAGTTCTTGGAAACAAGTTTCCGGCTGTTGATAGTATCAGATCTACTTTGAACTATGTGTACTTCCTGGGCTTTTTGTCACTTGGCGTTACATTCGTAATCGCTACAGGAGGAATCGATTTCTCCATCGGACCTGTAATGTTCTGCTGTGCACTGGTATCCGGTTACTGCATGACATCTTACAAGGTTCCATGTGCAGTTGCCATGATCCTTTGCATTCTGATCGGTCTCTGCTTTGGTATTTTCAATGGCTGGATGGTTTCTTACATGTCAGTGCCACCATTCATTATTTCCATGGCATCCATGAACATTGCAAAAGGTATTGCTTCTGTATTCACAAAAACACAGTCCGTAAGCTGGCCGGCAGCCAGTGAGGCAAACGGCTGGTTCCGTAATATCGTTTCCGTAAATGGCTTCCCTGTAGGAATTGTTATTTTCCTGGTAATGGCAGTTATCTGCGGTATCGTTCTTTACAACACAAAACCAGGACGTTACATCCTCTGCCTTGGATCTAACAAAGAGGCTGTCCGTCTTTCCGGTGTCAACACAAAGAAATGGGAAATGCTTGCTTATATGATCTGCGGATTCCTGGTAGGTATTGCAGCACTCTTCTTTGTAGCTACATACACAACTGTTCAGCCAGGTTATGGCGATCAGTACAACAATGAGGCTATTGCAGGCTGCGTTATGGGTGGTACATCCATGGTTGGTGGACTTGCTTCCATCGGCGGTACTGTAATCGGCGTATTTATCATCTCTCTTCTTCAGCAGGGCATTATGGCATTTGGCCTTGGTAAAGGACAGCAGATGATCATCACAGGTATCATCGTTATCGTTGCAGTTTATATCGACGTTTCTGCAAGACGCAGAAAGAACTGATCTTAGAGGGAGGATGCGACAATGGGTGAAGTTATTTTAACTATGAAGGACATTGATAAGTCCTTTCCTGGAGTTCATGCTCTGGATCACGTTAATTTCGAAGTAAAACGCGGCGAAGTACATGCACTTATGGGAGAAAATGGTGCCGGTAAATCAACACTGATGAAGGTTCTTACCGGTATTTATCAGAAGGATTCAGGTTCCATCGTTTACAAAGGACAGGAAACAGAATTCCACAATACACGTGAGGCACAGGATGCCGGCGTTGTAATCGTACATCAGGAGCTGAACATGGTAGGTGATCTTACTGTTGCTCAGAACATCTTCATCGGACGTGAGCCGAAGAAGGGTTTCCGCATTGATGACAAAAAGATGATCGAGGATTCCAAAAAGCTTTTTCAGGATCTGAACATTGAGATCAATCCGAAAGAAAAGATGAAAAACCTGACAGTCGGAAAACAGCAGATGTGTGAGATCGCAAAAGCAATTTCCCATAAAGCTGAGGTTATCATTTTTGATGAGCCTTCCGCAGCACTGACAGAGAAAGAGATCGCGGACCTGTTCGAGATCATCCGTGACCTTCGTAAGAAGAATCTTGGTATCGTATATATCTCTCACCGTATGGATGAGATCAAGACCATCACAGACCGTGTAACCGTTATGCGAGATGGTGGATATGTAGGAACTCTGATCACAAAAGACAGTACAAAAGAAGATATCATCAACATGATGGTTGGTCGTGTTATTTATGAAGATCCGAAACAGCAGAGTGCAGTTCCGGCAGATGCACCGGTAGTTCTTAAGGTTGAACATCTGAACGCAGGAAAGATGGTTCAAGATGTAAGCTTTGAACTGAAGAAAGGTGAGATCCTTGGTTTCTCAGGACTAATGGGGGCAGGACGTACCGAGACAGCCAGAGCACTGTTCGGAGCAGACCCGAAACAGAGTGGTAAGATCTCTGTTATGGGTAAAGATGGACAGCTTCACGAAGTTACCATCAACAGCCCGCAGGATGCTGTTAAATACGGTATCGGTTATCTGTCAGAGGACAGAAGAAGATACGGCTGTGTTGTACAGAAATCTGTAACAGAGAATACAACACTGGCAACAATGGAAGAGTTTACCAATGGTATTTTTATCAACAAGGCAAAAGAGAAACAGGTTGCAGAGAAATATGTAAATGAGCTTGCAACAAAGACACCGACCACCGATCAGCTGGTAGTAAACCTTTCCGGTGGTAACCAGCAGAAGGTTGTTATTGCTAAATGGCTGACACGAGACAGCAATATCCTTATTTTCGATGAGCCGACAAGAGGTATCGATGTTGGTGCCAAGAACGAAATCTACAAATTAATGAACAGACTGGCAGCAGAAGGCAAATCCATTATCATGATTTCTTCTGAGATGACGGAAGTTCTCCGAATGAGTGACCGTATCATCATCATGTGTGAGGGTAAAGTTACCGGATGTATTGATATCTCCGAGGCAACCCAGGAAAACATCATGGACAAGGCCACACGGAATATCAATTAAGGAGGAAAGTCATGACTAAGAAGAAAAAAAGTATTTTAAGTGATCAGAGATTTATTGTTTTGCTCGTTATCATTGTCCTGTGTGCAATATTCTCAGGCTTGAGTAAAGAATTCAGACAGTACACCACGATCCTGAGTATGCTGGATTTCTCATATTACGATCTTCTTATGGCGATCGGAGTTACATTCCCGCTTATCACTGGTGGTGTTGACCTGTCAATCGGAACTGGTATGGTAGCATACGCACTGATCGGCGGAACACTGATCAGAAACAACAATTGCCCGGTAGCTCTGGCAATGCTGATCTGTATTGTTCTTGGTATCGCAGTCGGTGCACTGAACGGTGTACTGATCGGTGTTATGAACCTGCCGCCATTTTTGGCAACACTTTGTACCTGTATGATTACCCGTGGTGCCGGATCTCTCTGCAGTGCGACACCTTGGCCGGGACTTACACAGCCGGGCGGATGGTTCCATACCATCTTCAAGGTAACAGTTGGTACAGGAAGAAGCGCTTCCCGTTATCCACTTGGTTTCCTCTGGATGATCATCCTGGTACTGGTTATGGAGTACATCCTGAACCACACAAAATTCGGTCGTTATACAATTGCAATCGGTTCCAACAAAGAGGCAGCAGCCCTTTCCGGAATCAATACAAAGTTCTATCACGTAATGGTATACGTTGTCTGCGGTCTGTTTACAGGTCTTGCGGCAATCGCATACGCAGCAGTAACACCTACTGTACAGCCTGGTACTGGTGCCGGACTTGAGATGGATGCTATCGGTGGTGTATTCGTTGGTGGTGTAGCAGCTACCGGTGGATATGGTTCCGTAATCGGTACATTCGTTGGTATCTTCGTCATCATGCTTCTGAAAACAGGTCTTCCATACATCGGCCTGCAGGCAAACTGGCAGCAGATCATCACAGGTATCGTTCTGATCGTAGCCGTTCTGATCGATATCCTGAAAGAGAAAAAAGCAGCACACTAATATTAAGAAGTGTGGTACAATAAGCAAGGATACTGTTCACAGAGAAATGTGAACAGTATCCGATAATCAAAGATGTGAAACGCCAAGGGGTAGCAATGGCGTATGAACATAAAAAAACTATATAATATATTTTAAGGAGGAAATATTATATGAAAGCAAAAAAGGTTATGGCATTAATGCTCTGTGCAGCAATGGTAACAAGCATGAGCGCAACAGCAGCTTTTGCAGCTGAGGAGAAAGAAGATGCAGCAACAGAGGAATCCGCAGATTCCACAGCAGCTGAGGATCCTACCGCACAGTTCGACGGACTGAAAGCAAACGAAGCTTATGAGTTCCCGATGATGGTTAAATCTTTCCAGTCCACATACTGGGATGCAGCTCAGGAAGGTATGAAAAAAGCATCTGAGGAGCTGGGCGTTACTTATAAACCACAGGGACCGAACAGTGAGTCCGATATCGCTGACCAGGTTAACATGATCAACACAGCTATCGCTTCCAATCCTGTTGGATTAGGACTTGCAGCTTGTGATACATCTTCTGTTACAGATGCACTTAAGACATGTGCAGAAAAAGGAATCCCGGTTGTAACATTCGATACAGGTATCGCTGATGCTCCGGAAGGATCTGTAGTATGCGAGGTTTGTACAGACAACGCACAGGCTGGTGCAGTAGCAGCTGAGAATATGTACAACTCCATTAAAGACGTTGTTAAAGATGCTGACGGACAGGTTATCATCGGTGAGGTTAACCAGGATGCAACAGCTCAGAACATTCAGCAGCGTGGTACTGGATTCATCAACAAGATGATCGAGCTTCTTCAGGCTGATGGCAAGACTGTAGCAGTAAGCGGTAACGAGTTCTATGTTAACGCAGCAGAGGGTGCTGATGCTGATGCTAAAGACGCAGACGTTGTTATCCAGGTAGCTGTTCCGGCACAGACAACTGTAGAGCTTTGCTCCAC
Source organism: Blautia sp. MCC269 (assembly GCF_018785655.1). Lineage (NCBI taxonomy): Bacteria > Bacillati > Bacillota > Clostridia > Lachnospirales > Lachnospiraceae > Blautia > Blautia sp. MCC269. The sequence goes on from NZ_WQQE01000013.1 coordinate 247,823, forward strand.
AGAGGCTCAGGCAATCCTTTCCCAGGAGAACTGTATCGCAGTATTCGGTTCTAACCAGGTTTCCGCAGAGGGTGTTCTTGCAGCAAATGCTAACCTCAACGTTCTTGGTTCTGACCCGGCAAACGGTGATGTAGTTGGTGTTGGTTTCGATGCTGGTTCTATCATCAAAGCAGCTGTTAAAGATGGCACATTCATCGGTGCTGTTACACAGTCTCCTCTTATGATGGGATACTATGCAATCTACGCTCTGACAGCAGCAGCAAACGGCCAGGAGCTTCAGGATGTTCCTACAGACGGTTACTGGTATGATGCAACAAATATGGAAGACGAGGATATTGCTCCTAACCTTTATGACTAATCATATAATCGATCAGATCGTGAAGTTGTAATGAACGCGGATTGCGTTCACGAACGTAAAAATAAGAGATCCGCTGGCTGATTCAGTCAGCGGATTTTTTAAACAAATAATGCAGTAGTTCATAAATAATCGCTGTATTATTTGCAAATAAAGACACTTTTTTTGACAAAAGAGGTTCTTATCACCGGAAGGATCCTGATGTATGATAAATACAACATCAGATATGAAAGTGATCAGAAGCTTACATATTGAGGAGGATTTAAAAATGGCAACATATTATTTAGCAGTAGATATCGGAGCATCCAGCGGACGTCACATTCTGGGACATATGGAAAACGGAAAAATGATCCTGGAAGAAATCTATCGTTTTGAGAACGGCATGGTTAAGAAAGACGGAGAGCTCTGCTGGGAGTTTGACCGCCTTTTCAACGAGATCGTAAACGGTCTTAAGAAATGTAAAGAGATCGGCAAGATCCCGGTAAGCATGGGTGTTGATACCTGGGGTGTTGACTTTGTGCTTCTTGACAAGAACGACAAGGTTCTTGGCAATACAGTAGGCTACCGTGATCATCGTACAGAGGGAATGGACGAGGAAGTTTACAAGACAATTTCCCTGAAAGATCTGTATGCAAGAACCGGTATCCAGAAAGCAATCTTCAACACTGTATATCAGCTGATGGCAGTTAAGAAGAAACATCCGGAGTATCTGGAGCAGGCGGAGACACTTCTTCATGTACCGGATTACTTCCATTTCCTTCTTACAGGAGAGAAGACCTGCGAATATACAGAGGCAACAACAGGACAGCTTGTCTGCCCGACAACCAAGGACTGGGATTACGAACTAATCGATATGCTGGGATATCCGAAAAAGATCTTCCAGAAGCTGATCATGCCTGGTACAAGCATCGGACATTTAACAGACGCAGTAAAAGAAGCAGTTGGCTTTGATCTTGAGGTTGTAGCACCGGCTACCCACGATACAGGATCTGCAGTACTTGCTGTTCCTGCAAATGACGACGATTTCATTTACATCAGCTCCGGAACATGGTCTCTGATGGGAATCGAGAGAAAAGAGGCAGACTGCTCAGAGAAGAGCTGTGAGATGAACTTCACAAACGAGGGTGGATACGCAGGACGTTTCCGTTACCTGAAGAACATCATGGGTCTCTGGATGATCCAGTCTGTACGTCATGAATTTGATGACGCATACAGCTTTGCTCAGATCTGTGAGATGGCTGAGGAAGCAAAAGATTTCCCGTCAAGAGTAGATGCAAACGATGAGTGCTTCCTTTCTCCTGAGAATATGACAAAAGAGGTTCAGGACTACTGCCGCAGAACAGGACAGAAGGTTCCGGAAACTCTTGGTGAGATCGCAACCGTTATCTACACAAGCCTTGCAGAGTGCTATGCAAAGATAGCCAAAGAGCTTGAGGAGATGACAGGAAGAACCTACAGCCGTATCCATATCGTAGGCGGTGGTTCCAATGCAGGATACTTAAATGAGCTGACTGCAAAAGCTACAAAGAAAGAAATCCATGCAGGCCCTGGTGAGGCTACTGCAATCGGTAATATCACAGCACAGATGCTGAAGGCCGAGGAGTTTAAAACGATCGAGGAGGCTCGTACAACCATCCATGAGTCCTTCGGTATCAAAGTATACAAAGCATAAATAAAAATAATTGGAGGTTTTATTATGTTAGTTAACACAAAGGCAAAAGTTGGTGTATTTTCAATTGCTTTAGGCGCATATCTTCCGCAGTTCCCGTCACTGGTGCCGGAATTTGAGGCACAGTACGATGCATTCAAGAAAACAATCCCGGATACTGTAGAGATCATTGACGGTGGAATGGTAACAACAAAAGAGCAGGCAATGGTAGCAGGAGATAAATTCCGTGCAGCAGATGTTGACCTCGTATTTCTTCAGATGCTGACATACGCAACATCCTACAACATGCTTCCTGCAATCCGTGACCTTGATGTTCCGGTTGTTCTCGTAAATGTTCAGAAGATCAAAGCACTGGATTATGAGCACACTGACATTGCTTCCTGGCTGGGCGAAGGCTATGCATGCGGCGCTGTAGGCGAGGCGGTAGCTGACCTTGAGAGAGCTGGCAAGAGACATGCCGTTATCACAGGTGTTGTAGAAGGCGGAGATCCTGCAGTTCAGGCTGAGATCGAAGACTGGTGCAAAGCTGCTCAGGTAAGAAGAAGATTCCGTGAGACTAACATTGCTCAGATCGGAAGACCATACCCAGGTATGATGGATCTTTACATCGATGAGACAAACCTCTATAACAGAATGTTCCTCTACACCAAACAGTTTGACTGGGAGAAAATGTGGGCAATCGCTGACGATATCACAGATGAGGAAGCTATCCGTGCAAAAGCACAGGATATCCTTGACACCTTCGAGATCGAGGGCGGCGGCACAATCGAAAAAGTATGGGATATGGCAAAATACGTAGTTGCTTTCGAGGAGTGGGTAAAAGATGAGCATCTTGGAATGATCGCTTCCCATTACGACGGATTTGCACAGGGTAAAGCTGGTGTCCTTGACAGTATGCTGATCCCGGCATTCTCCATGCTGATCAAACAGGGTACTGCATGCGCTGTAGAGGGTGACATGAAAGTTGCCATGGCAATGAGTATCTTAAAGACAATTTCCGGTACAGGCCAGCTTTCTGAGATGTACTCCATCGATTTCAACGATGACATCTGCATCATTGGACATTCCGGAAGTGGAGATGCTGACATCTCCGACAAGAAACCAACCATGAAAATCGTGCCGGTATTCCACGGCAAAACAGGCGGCGGATACCTGACACAGTTTTATCCATACACAGGCCCTGTAACCTACCTTGCAATCACTCAGGATAAAGACGGAAACTTCAAGTTCGTTGTAGCTGAGGGTGTAAACGAGGAAGGACCGATCCTTTCCTTCGGTGATACAAACATGAGAACACGTTTCACATGTGGCGCAAGAGAATTTGTAAATCGCTGGAGCGAGGCTGGCCCGACACATCACATGGCAGCTGCTACAGGAAGACACATCGACACAATCCTGAAAGTTGCAAAAATCTTCAACGTACCGGTAGATATCGTAACAAGATAATTATCAGTACCATAAAAAACGATAAATTCTTTCTTATAACCAACCTAAAACATATTCAAAAAAAGGAGACTGCAAATGCGGTCTCCTTTCCTTTTTTGATGGAAAATTTCTTATTTCTTATGCATCATTTTATGCTCTTTTGTAAGTTCGTCATGGAGCTGAATGGAAGACCAGTGCTGGGTCACAGGGGTGAGCATGGCTTTTAACGAAACCGAAGGAATCGCTTCTTCCCGGAAAAAAGCCAGGAACGCATCCATCTGCTCACTGGAAAAATTGTTCAGCACCATCATCTCATCACTGAAATTTTTGCCCAGATTAAACTGTGTGGAGGGCTGAAATCCCGGAAGTTCAAAGAGATAACCCAGAGGATGCAGAAACTCCGGTGGGGTGACGATCCGCACGTTTACTTTCTGACGGTTCAGATAGCGGCGGATGATCCGGAGACGGTCCGGATCATTGAAATTATATAGAAGTACTGTTGGTTGTGTATTCATAAGTAGGATACCTCCTGTAAATTACTCTTCTCTGTGTGCTGGAAAACGGATCTCCACTTCTGTCCCTTCGCCGGGATTGCTGGAATAGATAAGCCCATAATCCTTTCCATAAAGAATCTGAAGTCGCCGGTGTGTGTTGTAAACGGCAATGTTGGTGCCGCCGGACTGGCTGTTTCCCTTTCCGGAGAGAATTGTTGAAAGGATTTCCGGGGGAATTCCCACGCCGTCATCGGAAATCAGAAGAACGATGTCTTCGTTTTCCATCCATCCGGTAATGACAATGGTTCCGGATTTTGATTCTTTTTCCAGAATTCCGTGAAGAATGGAATTCTCCACAACCGGCTGAAGAGTCAGCTTCGGGATCTGGTATTCAGACAATTCATCCGGAATATCCGTGATCAGTTCAATACTGTCATGGTAACGCATATTCTGGAGCTGTACATAGATTGTCACATGTTCCAGCTCTCTGGCAATTGTGGAAATTCCTTTTTTGCGGCTGAGCGTCAGTTTATAAAAACGGGAAAGACTCTGTACTGCATGGCTGATTTCTTCTGTCTGTCCCTGCAGCGCCATCCAGTTGATCATGTCCATGGTGTTATAGAGAAAATGTGGATTGATCTGCGCCTGAAGGGAATTAAACTCCGCAATTCGGAGATCTTCTGCAGCTTTTGCCTGCTTTTCCATCAGTTCGTACATTTTTCTGGTCATATAGTTGTAGGTGTCAATCAGATCACCGATCTCATCATGTGCCTGTGGACTTTCCATGGGAGTTGGCGGTCCATGGCGGACAGTCTGCATCTGCCGGATTACCGAAGAGAGTCTTCCGGTAATGGAATGAGCCAGTACATTGGCAAAAATAAGGGCCAGAACAAGAAAACCGGCATAAAGCAACGCAATCTGAAGCATCAGATGATTGCTTTCGTGGATCAGTGGCGGAGCAGGAAGGATCGTAACCATAAACCAGTCCGTGTTGGAAATGCTGTAAAAACCGGCATAAACTTTTGTGTCCAGAATGTTCCGTTCAATGAAGTTGTTGGATGACATGAAGGACTCTTTGATAGTGTCGTAATCCAGCCGGTAAATTCCGGATAAGGACTGATCCGAGGTTGCAACAATGGCATCACGTTCGTTTACAATATAGGAGACACTTCCTTCCAGAGAAAGATTGTCGGAAAGAATGGAATTCAGTTTGCTGTCGGAAAAATATACTGCCAGATAAGCTTTATAGGCATTGGAATGATAATAAAGACTTAAAGGACAGATATACGCCATATCTCCGTAATTCTTTTTTTCCTGGGAACCAAGGTAAAAAGAAGGACAGAACATTTCCTGGTTTTCCCGGTTACCCTGAAAGATTCCGTACCAGTAAGTTCCTTTGGCCTGGCTGATAGGAGCCAGAATATTTTCTGTATTTGGATCATCATCCAGTGTTTCCAGTTCTTCCGGAAAATCCACGTAGATCCGTACATCCGTCACAATCGAATCGGTAGTGAGACGGCGGATGGCATTTTTGAAATCAATGGCATGGTTGGAAGAAGCCAGTTCTTTGGCGGAATCACTGACCGGCATATAAAACAGTTCCTGAAAAAAGGTCTGCCCTGTAATATTCCGGGTAGTAGCGAGGATCGTATCCATGGTTCGTTCGATCAGTGGCGCTGTTTTTGCGGAAGCATCCTGCTCCTGGCGAATGGTGTTGGACACCACCATGTTATAAAGCTTTCCATAAAAAAGAAATACAGTGAGAAAAGCAGGAAGTACCACGATGCTGATCAGCGCAATGGTAAATTTTGTCTGAAGTCTTAAGTTCAGATAGCCGTTTTTGAAGCGGCGCCAGAGGGCCCTCATGACATTTTCTCCCGGTATTCCGATGGGGAAAAGCCGGAGTATTTTTTGAAACTTTTTCCAAAATAATTTCCGTCCGTATATCCTACTTTGGAAGAAATCTCAGAAATCTTGTATCTGGGATCGGAAAGCAGCTGCTTGGCTTTTTCCATCCGGTATTCCGTCAGATACTGATTGAGAGTCTGTCCGGTCTCACTTTTGAAAAAGGTGCACACATAAGAAGCAGAAAGATACACATGGCTGCTGATATCTTTTACGGAAAGGGTATCATTCATGTAGTTCCGGCTGATGTAATCTTTGATCATAAAGATTGTGGAATTTTCCGGCTGGGAATTCTTTGCGTCTTCAAAATACTGTGCGGTTTTTTCTTTCAGAGATTCGTGGAGTTCTTCATAAGTAAAAGCATTGTCCAGAGTATCTACGATGAGATCCTGTTTTTCGTGGAAACCGGATTCCACCTGATTCTTTTTGCGAGCGGCGGAAAGTATGCTGAACAGCTGGTAATAAAGATCACGGATCTGGTTGGGCATAAAAGTAAGGTTTCCATTATAGTAGCCAAAAAGTTCTTCAAGAAACTGTCCGCAAGGTTCTCCCTCACCGGAGAGAAGATATTTGGAAAAAGTGCTTTCCGGGGATTGCAGAGTACCTGGAAGGGGCGGTTTGGGAGGCTGCTGATTTACGATATCTTCTGTGAGAAAGGTTTCTGCCGGAAAGAAAAAACAGTTCTGCAGAAGAATGACAGCAGAGGCATAGGACTGGTAAACTTTGGAAATATCGGTTACTGTGTTTCCGGCTGCAATCATATGTTTTCCGCAGGTACTGTACTGCCTGGAAATATAGCTTCCCACAGCGGAAAGTGTAGTTGGCGAAATCGGATTACTTCCATATATATGATATACCAGATACTGTACCCGTTTTTCTGCAAATAGGCATTTCAGATGGTAATGTGCCAGGAAACGGGCAATCTCACGGTGGATATCTTCCAGAACCGCACCGGAAGATTCGGCGGTATTATTCAGTTTTACGATTATGGAGGTAAAATTTATTCCCGAATCCAGAAGTTCAGGATTTCCAAGCTCCAGGCACAGATCCACAATTTCCTGATTCGAGGAAGTGGAAGGAACGGTAAGCTTCAGTGCCAGCCTGGTAGAAGTTTCAAGGGAATGAATGGCTTCGCCGCGGTGAGAGCGGAGTTTCTGTTTATAAAGGGACTGTGCCTCCAGGATCGCTTCCCGTATTTCCTCAGGATTTAAAGGTTTTTCAATGTAATTGACTGCTTTTAGTTTGATGGCGGCTTTTAGATATTCTTTATCTGAGTAACCGCTCATGAAGATAGGAATGCAGTCTGGCAGAATCTTCTCCAGACGTTCCAGCATGGCGATACCTGTCATCCGCGGCATCCGCACATCGCAGAGAATGATCTCAGGCTTATGCAGCCTGGCCATTTCCAGTCCGTTCATTCCATCGTCTGCCTGAAGGATTTCTGTGATCCCCAGACTCTCCCAGTCAATGGATGAGACAAGCCCGGTACGTGTAAGTTCCTCGTCATCAACGATCAGTAATTTCATATAGGATTCTCCAATCGGCAAAAATACTAGTATGTTGTTACAAGCGTTCCTATTATAGCATAAAATACACAGAAATACGAGCAGGCCGGATTTTATTATGGGTAATATTTTACAGGGAAAAGGAGAATATTTTACCCTTATCCAAAAATATTCCCATTATCAGCAAGGGAACCGGATGATAGAATATAACCAGATCAAAGGAAAGGGAGGAGAAAGAGCCGTGTCAGAATATGTTCTTGAATTAAAAGGTATTACGAAGATATTCCCCGGTGTCAAAGCTCTGAATAATGTACAGTTCCAGCTCAAACCTGGCGAAGTTCATGCGCTGATGGGTGAGAACGGTGCTGGTAAATCTACGTTTATCAAGGTTATTACCGGAGTACATAAAGCAGAAGAAGGTGAGATGTTCTTAAACGGACAGAAGGTTGACTTCAAAGGTCCGAAGGATGCCCAGGAAGCAGGTATCGCAGCCGTATATCAGCATCCGACATCATATCCGCACCTTACAGTTGCAGAAAATATTTTTATGGGTCATGAGATCATCAAACATCATATGATCCAGTGGAAAGAAATGAATCAGGAGGCGAACAAATACCTCAAAGAGCTGGATGCAGATTTCGATGCAACCGCTGAGATGGGTACCCTTTCTGTTGCACAGCAGCAGATGGTAGAGATTGCCAAGGCACTTTCCACAAATGCGAAGATCATCATTCTGGATGAGCCAACAGCAGCACTTACCAGAAACGAGTCCGAGAAGCTTTACACACTGGTTGACAAGCTGAAAGCAAATGGAGTTTCCATTATCTTTATTTCTCACCGTTTCGAAGATATGTACCGTCTGGCTTCCAGAGTTACCGTATTCCGTGATTCCCAGTACATTGGAACTTATGATGTAGACGGAATCACAAACGCAGATCTGATCAAAGCTATGGTAGGCCGTGAGATCAATGATCTGTTCCCGAAACCGGAAGTTGAGCTGGGAGATGAGATGCTCCGCATCGAACATTTTTCCAGAACAGGATTTTTCAAGGATGTTTCCTTTAATGTACGTGCAGGCGAGATCGTAGGTCTTACCGGTCTGGTTGGTGCAGGACGTACAGAGGTTGTGGAAGCTGTCTGCGGAATCACCCGTCCGGATGAAGGAAAAGTTTTCCTTGAGGGAAAAGAAGTTTACATCAAGACTCCTTCCGAGGCAATGGAAAAAGGTGTCATCCTTCTTCCTGAGGACAGACAGAAGGAAGGCCTGATTATGAGCTGGGGACTTGGAAGAAACGTAACACTTCCGATCATCAGCAAATATGCAAAATCCGGATTCAACGATGAGAAGGCAGAAAGAGAACTTTCCAAGAAACTTCTTGAGGAAGTTGATACCAAGGCGGTTGATATCTTCCAGCCGGCAAGCTCTCTGTCCGGTGGTAACCAGCAGAAAGTTGTAGTTGCCAAGGCACTTGCTCAGGAAATGAAAGTTGTTATCATGGATGAGCCGACCAAGGGTGTTGATGTTGGTGCAAAAGCTGAGATCTATGCGATCATGGGAGATCTTGCTAAAAAAGGATATGCGATCATCCTGATCTCTTCCGAGATGCCGGAGATCCTGGGTATGGCGGACCGTATCGTAGTTATGTGTAACGGCCGCAAGACTGGTGAACTGAGCAGAGATGAGGCAACACAGGAAGGAATCCTTGAGCTGTCCATGGAAAAGAGCACTGGAAAGGGGACTAAATAATGGAAAAGAAATCTGTCATCAAGAAGATTACAGGCTCCCGAGAGGCTCTGCTGGCAATTATCGTAATCGTGCTGTTTGCAGTTGTCACAGCGATCAGCCCGTCATTCCTTACGCCAAAGTCACTCATGGAGATGCTGAAAAATAATGCAGTAACAATGGTAATGTCACTTGGTATGTTATGTGTCATGCTGGTAGGCGGAATCGATATTTCCATCATGTCAACGCTGGCACTTTCCGGTATGTCCATCGGTATGCTCCTGAAATACGGACATATCACAAGTACATTACTTGCTTTCATCATTGCAATGGCAATCGGTATTGCCTGCGGACTTGTTGTAGGTCTTGTAATTTCAAGAGCAAACGTTCCGCCGATCATTGCAACCATGGGCTTTATGTACATCTACAGAGCAATGGGTTATCTTGTTTCTCACGGTGGTGAGTGGGCAAGTGCCGCAGCTCTTGGTGAGTTTAAGAATTTTGCAACAACCAATTTCCTTGGAATCAACAAGGTTATCTGGGTAATCATCATCTGTTATGTAGTATTCTTCTTCTTTATGAAATGGACAAGAACAGGACGAAGAATCTACGCAGTAGGAAGTAATGCAAGTGCAGCACAGGTTTCCGGTATCAATGCAAAGAATATCAACCTTCTTGTATATGTGATCATGGGATTCCTCGCAGGTCTTGGCGGAGCACTTCAGGTATCTGTTTATGCTTCTGCAATGCCGGATATGCAGTACGGCGGTGAGATGGATGTCATCGCAGCCTGCGTTATCGGTGGTGTAAGCATGAGCGGCGGACGTGGAACTGTAGTTGGTGCATTCCTTGGTTCCATCATCCTTGCAACCATCGCAAAAGCTCTTCCACTTGTAGGTATCAGTTCCCTGTGGCAGAACATGATCAAGGGTGTCATTATCCTGGTAGTAGTTGTGATCAATGTTGTCCTGCAGAGAATCGCAGACAAAAACGCATTAAAGGGAAGGGAGATGTAAATCATGGCTGGAAAATCTGGAAGAAGTATTAACAATGTGCCGGAAAATCCGATGAAACACATCATATTCAGTTGGGAAGGCATCCTGGTCATTCTCTTTATCCTGGTAAATATTTTCTGTGCATCATTTTCTGAATTTTATAACCTGAAGAGTGTTCTTCGTCAGATGCCGGTTTACCTTGCAGAGGTATTCATGATGTTCCCGATGGCGTACATCCTGGTATTAGGCGAGATTGATATTTCCGTTGGTGCGATCGTGTGTCTCTCCGCAACATTAAGCTGTATGGTCTGTAACACAAACGCTCCATTCATTGTAGTCGTACTTACAGCACTGGTTGTTGGTGCCCTCTGCGGTGCGGTTAACGGATTCATCCTTACCCGTTTCAAAGAGCTTCCTCCAATGATCGTAACACTGGCAACACAGATTATCTTCCGTGGTATTGCAGAGGTAACACTTGGTTCCGGCGGAAGCATTGCAGTTACAAACACAGATGGCTTCCGTGCCATCGGTGGAAAAGTCGGACAGGTTCCGTACATTCTTTTCCTGGTGCTGATCCTTGGTGTTCTCTTTGCAATCTTCCTTGGAAAGAGCACATTCGGACGTCGTACCTACGCAATCGGAACAAACCGTGTGGCAGCTTATTATGCAGGAGTTCATGTAGAGAAGATTCGTTTCATTATCTACACAGTTATGGGACTCATGTCTGGACTTTGTGCACTGTTCTTGGTATCATCTTCTTATGGTGCCAACACAACAACCGGTAACGGATTCGAGATGGATGCCATCGCAATGGCAGTATTCGGAGGCATCTCCTCCACAGGTGGTAAAGGTAACCTGGCCGGCGGTATCATTTCCGCATTCATCATCGTATGCTTACGAGTTGGTCTTGGACAGAAGAACGTAAACGCACAGGTAATCCTTCTTATCATCGGTGTACTTCTGGTAGCAGCAGTTGCTCTTCCAAACATCATCGGTGATGTAAAAAAAGCAGTAGCAATGAAGAAAAACTAAATATCACTTTTTGAACGCAGGTCGCGAAACGACTGCGTTCATGAGCAAGTAGCGAAGCGGATTGCGAATATCCGCTTTACACCCCATATGATTGTTAGCTGTTTCCATCGGTGTAGCGGAGGCAGCAGCATATAAAAAAATTATATTCTTATAGGGAGGAACAAAAATGAAAAAAAAGGTAATTAGCGCAATCCTTTGTGGAGCAATGGTTCTTGGTACAGTTTGCCCGGTTCTCGCAGCAGATGACAAATCCGAAGATACTAAGACAGAAGCAGCTGGAAATTCCGCAGAAGGCAAAAAGATCGCTCTGGTTGGTAAAGCAGCCGGCAACGCATTCTTCGAGATCGCAGCAGATGCTTTCAAATCAACAGTAGAGGCTGAGGGTGGCACAGTAGAGACTGTTTATCCTGAGACAGCAACTGCTGATGCACAGATTAAGGTTCTTGACAACCTGATTTCTCAGGACTTCGATGCAATCTGTATCTCCGCGAACGATGTTAACGCTCTTCAGGCTAAACTTGAGGAAGCTATGGATGCAGGAATCAAAGTATCTTCCTTCGACTCCGCACCGAACAAAGACAGCCGTGAGATTTTTGTAAACCAGGCTGGTACAAAAGAAGTTGCTCAGGCACTTATGGATGCAGTTCTTGATATTTCCGGTGGTGAGGGACAGTTCGCTATCCTTTCCGCTACATCTCAGTCCGCTAACCAGAATGCATGGATCGACGCAATGAAGACCATCATGGAAGGCGACGACAAATATAGCAAACTTGAGCTGGTAGACGTTGTATACGGCGATGATGAGCCACAGAAATCTACAGACCAGACAGCAGCTCTTCTTCAGAACTACAAAGATCTGAAAGTTATCTGTGCACCGACAACTGTTGGTATCGCAGCAGCTGCTAAATACCTTCAGGATAACGGATCTGAGTGCAAACTGACAGGTCTTGGACTTCCGTCTGAGATGCAGGAGTACACAGGTGATGATGCAGATCATTCCTGCCCATACTTCTATCTGTGGGATATGCAGGGCCTTGGAAAACTCAGCGCTTACACAACAATCGCTCTGATCAACGGTGACATCACAGGTGCTAAAGATGACAAGTTCACAGCTGGCGACCTTGGTGACTACACAATCACAGACGCTGATGACGGCGGTACAGAAGTTGTACTTGGCGCACCTCTGAAATTCGATACAAGCAACATCGAAGAGATGGCTAAACTGTACTAATCAGAAATCTGATTAACGGATTGACATTTTTATATGATAAAGTCCTTTTAAAAAGAGGTTGCTGTACTGTTCTGACGGTATGGCAGCCTCTTTTACTGATACTTGTCAGAGGAATCCAAAGGTGACAGAAAAAGAGACAGGAATAGCAGAAAAGACCTGCTTCAGATGGGTTTACAGATAAAATTGGTTATGGTAAAATATAACAGAATATACAATACGGAGGAGATTTGCCATGAAACAGTCAGATTCATGCAAAATCTATAATAAACTCTGTAATAACAGCCGCAGTGATAACAGATTTCTGACCGGGGCTGTTTTTGTATTATCCAAAAGTATTGAACTTAAGAAGGAGATGAAAAAATGAATTGTGAAAAAGCACCTACAGGAAAACCAAGCGAAGATCGTCGTTGGATGCAGTATTATCCGGAAATGATGCTCAAAATGATTCAGAAACCAGAGTGTACCTTATGGGAATACCTGGAACAGCATTGTCCTGGACCAGATGTGGTGGCAATCCATTATTATGGAGAAGATATCACCTGGAAAACTGTTTTCGAGGAATCCGAAAAATGTGCGAGATCATTGAGGGCGATGGGATTTGGCGAGGGAGATCAGATTCCTGTATTTTTCAGATTGGTTCCAAACTTTGTATTCCTTTTACTGGCAGCAGAAAAAATCGGTGCTTCTCTGTTATGCAGAGATAACACACTTCTGGAAAACGTTGAGGCAGTCAGCAAAGCCGATGCAAAAGCAATTTTTGCACACGATTTCCTTGCACCGAAGGAACTGAGAACTTATTGTGAGGGAGCAGGCGTAAAGAAAGTAATTCTTCTGAATCCGATGTACTATGGAGATGAGAGTACACTTCCGGATTACATAAAAGAATCTCTGGATGAAAATTATCCGCGGGTAACGGCATCCGGAGAGAATACCATGACCTGGGATGAATTCCTCTCCATCGGTAATTATTACGTAGGAAAAGTAGAAGCGGAAAAAGATCTCAACAGACCGCTGTTCCGTGCTTACACAAGTGGTTCCACAGGCCCATCCAAACAGGTTATTCACTGTGCGAATAGTATGCTCGGTACTGTATGCCAGATGAATTTCTATGGTGGATCCGATGATGTCCGTCCAACCTGGATGGTAACCTGTCTGCCACCTGCACTGGTAGCCGTTGTTGTTTCCATGGTACTGCTTCCATTATCCTCAAATAAACTTCTGATTATGGATCCGTTTGTTGATCCGGAGGATGTAGACCTCGAGATGATGCGTTACAAACCAAACGGCTGGCCGATGATTCCGATGTTTATTGAAGCGGTTATGCGTAATGGCCGTGTTCAGAGGATTACGACATGTCCCATCTTCTGGCAGCAGGAGCCGGATGTGAGGCAGTAAACAACAACCAGCTTGACCGTGTACAGGAATTTCTTCATAAACATAACTGTAATGTACGTTTTACAGTAGGATACGGAAGCAGCGAAGGTGGTTCCAACCTGACCTTCCAGATGGCTCCGAAATCTGTTCATAACGGAAATGTGGGAATCCCGATGCCGCTGAACGACATGGGCGTTTTCAAACCTGGAACACAGGAAGAACTTGGATATAACGAGATGGGCGAGATCTGTACTGTAGGTCCTGGAAATATGCTTGGTTATGACAGAAGAAGTGCCACAGCAAAAACACTCCAGAGACATGCGGACGGCAAGATCTGGCTTCATACCGGAGATATTGGTTATGTAGATGAGGATGGCGTTTTCTACGTACTGAACCGTGGTGCCGCATTCCGTTACGGTGGTGGTGAGCTTGCAGTACTTCCTATGGAGAACCGCCTTGCAGATGCCAAGATCAAAGGAATTAAAGATGAATTTTTCGTACTGATCGAGGATGAAGATCATGACGGATACTTTGTTCCATACCTCTATGTTGTTCTGGAGGACGGATACAAAGTTGATGATATCATTAAAGACGTACAGTCTTGTCTGGAACCATACATGTTTCCAGTTGAAATACTGGCAATTGATGAGAGACCTTTCTTCCACTTTAAGACAAATCGTATTGAGTTGTCCAAAGAGCTGAAGAAAAAGAATCACGATTGCTGAAAACCTGGTACTGTAAAAACAGTAAAAACCAGATGAAGCTGTAAAACAAAAAAAGAAAGAAGGAGAGAAAAATGAGTACAAAATTACACTCAGGTCTGAAGCGTACTCTTGCATGGTTATTGACAGCTGCAATGCTTGCACAGGGATGCTTCGTTGTATCTGCGGATGATTTTTCAAGCGAGCCGGCGGCAGCGCAGGAAACTCAGGCAGATACACAGTCTGATGCGGAAGCAGTTGATTTTGACACAGATGCTGTTGAAACAACAGAATCATCAGACGATGTTACGTCAGAGGAAGATGAAATTGCTGCCCCAGACGTACAGCAGGATGCTGATGTGGAAGATATTTCACAGGAGGCAGACAGCGAGGAGTTAACAGCTCCGGAACAGACCACAGATGACAGTGCAGTTGCTGAGCAGGACGCATTTGATGACGGCAGCGCAGTTGCGGCATTTTCTGAGTTTGCGCGCCATGGGCGCGCTCTAACGGGTGTAAGTCCCGAACATGCCCAGATAGTGGGAAGTGTATAGCTGAACA
>NZ_WQQE01000106.1:0-239 GCF_018785655.1 Blautia sp. MCC269
TCCTGCGCCGAAAATGTCCGGGGCTGAAACGCGCCACCGAAACTAAGGAATCCGTAAGGATTGGTAGAGGAGCATTGCATGCGGGAAGAAGCAGTACCGTAAGGAGCTGTGGACTGCATGGAAGAGAGAATGCCGGAATGAGTAGCGAGATAGAGGTGGGAATCCTCTAGGCCGAATATCCAAGGTTTCCAGGGTAAAGCTGATCTGCCCTGGGTGAGTCGGGACCTAAGGTGAGGGCG
>NZ_WQQE01000107.1:0-1490 GCF_018785655.1 Blautia sp. MCC269
ATGGTACTACCGCTTCTATGTAGAGGACGCAAGCGGCAATCTTGTTCAGAAAGAATGCGTTGGAACAGAAAGCAAAAGTGAAACTGAAAAACTGCTCCGTCAGGCAATGGATGATTATGAGAAAAAGAAATTTGTTGCCAAAGCGGATAATCTCACAGTCGGACAGCTTTTGGATGTGTGGGCAGAGGAGGAATTAAAAACAGGTACGCTCAGCAATGGTACGGTGGAGAATTACCTCGGAACAATCCGAAATATTAAGAAACACCCATTGGCAGAACGTAAACTGAAAAATGTAACCTCTGAACATTTGCAATCTTTCTTCGATTTGCTTTCCTTCGGGGGAGTTCATCCCGATGGAAAAGAGAGAAAGGGTTACAGCAAAGATTACATCCATTCTTTTTCCGCAGTCATGCAGCAATCATTCCGCTTTGCAGTATTTCCAAAGCAGTATATTACGTTCAATCCTATGCAGTATATTAAACTGCGGTATCAGACGGATGAAGTGGATTTGTTTTCTGATGAGGATATGGACGGAAATGTCCAACCAATTTCACGAGAAGATTATGAAAGACTGCTTGCTTATCTGCAAAAAAAGAACCCAGCCGCAATACTTCCAATCCAGATAGCCTATTATGCCGGGCTTCGTATTGGAGAAGCCTGTGGTTTGGCATGGCAGGACGTAAATCTGGAAGAACAATGCCTTACCATAAGACGCAGCATCCGATATGATGGCTCAAAGCGCAAATATATCATCGGACCAACCAAGCGGAAAAAAGTAAGGGTTGTTGATTTTGGAGATACACTGGTAGAGATTTTCCGTAATGCCCGGAAAGAGCAGTTAAAAAATCGAATGCAGTACGAAGAACTTTATCACACGAACTACTACAAAGAGGTCAAAGAGAAAAACAGAGTGTACTACGAATATTATTGCTTAGACAGAACGCAGGAAGTCCCGGCAGATTATAAAGAAATTTCTTTTGTCTGCTTAAGACCGGATGGTTGTCTGGAACTTCCGACTACTTTGGGGACGGTATGCAGAAAGGTGGCAAAAGCATTAGAGGGATTTGAAGGCTTTCATTTCCACCAGTTACGTCACACCTATACAAGCAACCTTTTAGCAAATGGAGCAGCCCCAAAAGATGTACAGGAATTGTTGGGACACTCAGATGTCAGTACCACAATGAATGTCTATGCTCACTCCACAAGAGATGCGAAACGAAAATCGGTTCGGCTTCTTGATAAAGTGGTAGGTAATGACTAAAAAAATTCCCTTATTTCCCTTGTGATTATCTCATAAGGGCAAAAATAAGGGAAACTACATATCATTTCACTAATGGACAGGCGGAAAAGCCTGTAAAATGGGGAAAGTTAGAGGAATAATTATATAAATTCCAGTTTGGAGAATTAAGAAAATCGTTAAGGAAAGAATCGAAGGTGGTGCAAACGAAAAAGCAGTATGGAGACTTTTCATTAACTGCCCTTTCGTTTGC